>JAUMWL010000039.1:0-1133 GCA_030529665.1 Coriobacteriales bacterium | reverse complement strand
GCAATCGAGCAGCGCCTCAGATTGCTTTGGGCCTGAACTCAAAACCTATCATACGGGTAAGGTTCTTGCCCATGCGAGTCGCCACGCGCGTCGCGAGCACTATACTGGTGAAGAAGAAGCTTTGTCGCATCCGCCATCCCGCGAAAGGTACCCCATGAATAGAAACAACTATCGTACCGCGTTCTCAGGGCCGCCCGCAGAAACGTTTCGCGCGCTGGGGCTAATCGAGCAAAACGGCATCTTGTATGCGAAGGGCGACCCCTACAAGCGCTTTAGAGAGAACGGTCTGCTCGTTCTGCGAACCGTACGCCTTGCCTGCGAGATGGGGTTCTCGTTCGACGCGCAGACGAATGAGGCTCTGGAGCGATGCGCACACTACCTGGAAGATATTGCCCAGGAGAGCATTGGGCAGGAGATGGACGGCATTCTGGCGACGGGCCACGTGGGCTGGGCGCTGCGCAACGTTCCCAACGTAATGTGCAACGCCATTCCCGAGCTTGCGGATATGGTGGGCTTCGATCAGCGCACGCACTGGCATGCCTACGACGTGCTGGAGCACACGGTGCGTGTATGCAATGCCGTGGAGGCCTTTACGGTTGGCTTGGCAACGCAGCGACTGCGATGGGCGGCAATGCTGCATGACATCGGCAAACCGGCCACGCTATCGCTCGACCAAAACTCCGGAGGCCACTTCTATGGGCACGCTATCCTCAGCTCCATCATGGCCGGACGCATCATGAGGCGCCTGGGGCTGCCCGCAAACATGGTTCGAGGCTCCGTCGCGCTCGTCCGCTTCCACGACCACATTGTGCAACCAACTGCACGATCCATGCGCCGAGTGCTCGTCATGATGGAGGAGGCCGATCCCGGCAACGCGGCTCCCCTTGCCCACGAGCTCATGGACCTTAAGCGTGGCGACGCCGTGAGCAAGGCTGCCAAGGCCTCATGGTATGCGGTGGAGCTGGACAAGATGGACAAGCTGTTGCGCGAGGAGGAGCTTAAGGGCGCCATTCTCGGCGTAAAGGACCTTTTGATAGATGGCAACGACGTATGCGACGCGCTGGGAATCGATCCCGGCCCGAGGGTGGGCATGGCGCTCTGCGAGCTTCTGCAGTCGGTGGTCGACAACGAGG
>JAUMWL010000160.1 GCA_030529665.1 Coriobacteriales bacterium | reverse complement strand
GAGGCCGACGCTCTGGTCGAGAAGATCATGAAGTTCAAGACCTCCGCCGAGGTTCGCGCCGCTCTCCAGGCTGCCGCTCGCTAAACCGACGCCACGCCATCAGAGGCACATAGAACAAAGGGCACCCGTCATCATGGTGGGTGCCTTTTTTTAGTGAGCCAAAAGGGGTAACCCCTTTTGGCTCAAGCAAGCTTAACGTTGCCGTAGAGCCACGTCTCTTGTGTGGCGGGATTGCTCGTTACGCGCAAGCGTCCGCCCGGCTCGGAACAAGTGACATCAATGGGGGAGTGTGCTTCATGAGCCAGATACATTCCCACGGCCGACGTTCCACTTGCGCATGAGTTCTCCCAAAAGACGGTATTGCCCACAGGAACGTAGACAAGGGGGGTAAGTACGCAGGAATCGTCTCTTTGCTCAACAAACATAATTCCAAGGCCGTCCACACCTAGCTCTGCGCACCAATGGCGCACTGCCAGCTCGGCATCATCCCTTTGGGCCAGAAGGAACCAAAAACAAGAGGTCGCTTGTATAACCACGTGAGAAATGCCTTCCATAAAGACGACGGGCACCAGTTCTTCGACGTCGTTGTACAAAAGAGACCTGCGCTCAACGTAAAGTGGCCTTGGCATGGATACGCCTGCAGAGTAGGCGAGTTCCCCAGTTTTTGTGAGCCGTACCTCTATGGAATCGCGTGCACCCGATACCTCGACAAATACCGTTGCGGAAGCCAGATTTGGGTGATTTCTCATAAGATGGAGCGCTGCCGCGCTCATGGTTGCATTCCCACAAAACTCGCCACCGGCCATGCGAAGGCAAACGTCTCCGTTTGGGGGATATGACACAAAGCCAACCTGCTCGACCTCAGGATGATGTGCCATAATATCAGCTGCAACCTTAGGTTGAGAATGAACATTTGTCTGACTCTCAACCAAAGCTGTAATGTTGCCTGTGGGGTCTAGGATGCTGTAGCGCACCGCATTACCTCTCAAATACCTGCAAGAACTGCTTGGTGCGCTCCTCCTGTGGGTTGCCAAACACGTCACGCGGGGCGCCCTGCTCCACAATTACGCCGTCGGCCATAAAAATCACGCGGTTGCTCACGGCCTTTGCAAAGGGCATCTCGTGCGTGACCACCACCATGGTCATGTTTTCTTCGGCAAGTTGGCGAATTACCTTAAGGACCTCGCCGGTAAGCTCGGGGTCAAGTGCCGACGTAGGCTCGTCAAAGAAGAGAATCTCTGGCTTCATGGCGAGCGCGCGTGCTATGGCCACGCGTTGCTGCTGCCCGCCCGAGAGCTGGAACGGATACGCAGTGGCCTTGTCGGCGATGCCTATCTTTGCAAGGAGCTCCATTGCGGTCTGCTCTGCCTCCTCTTGGCTGCGATGCTGCACAACCATGGGAGCGTCCGTAAGATTCCTGAGCACAGTGTAGTGGGGGAACAGGTTAAACTGCTGGAACACCAGCCCGCAGTAGTTCCTAAAGCGAGTTAGTTCCTTGTGGTCAACATACACCGCCTCGCCATTTTGGTTGGTGAGGGCGGCTTTTTGTCCCATGTACAGTATCTCGCCACCGTCTATGGTTTCCAAAAACGTCGCGCATCGCAGTAGCGTGGACTTGCCGGACCCAGAAGGTCCAATGATGCTTACCACCTCGCCGCTGTCTACGCCAAAGCTGATGTCCTTAAGCACCTCGACCCCGTCAAACTGCTTACGGATGTTGTTCATCTCAATAATCATAGCCGTACCGTTTCCCTTGTGATCCTATCCCGTGATTCTATTTGTAGTAGTCGAGGGCTTTCTCAATACGCTCCATAACAAACGCCACCAAATAGTTGGCCGCAAAATAGAATACGCCCGCTATGAGGAACGGCATGAACGAGGTCTGCGACGCGGAGATTTGCTTTGCGATGGAGAACATCTCGGAGTAGGCAAGCGTAAACGCGAGGGAGGTGTCCTTTACCAAGGTGATGACCTCGTTGGTGATGGCTGGGAGTATGCGCTTGATTACCTGCGGCAACACAATGCGCATAAACGTCTGAGTTCTGGTGTACCCCAAGACCATGGCCGCCTCGTATTGTCCTACGGGTATGGCCTCGATTCCGCCACGGTAGATCTCGGCAAAGTAAGCCGCATAGTTGAGCACGAAGCCAATGATGAGGGCGGGGAAGCGCCAGCCCTGAATGGAGAGGCCAAAGAGGTAGAAAGGTCCAAAGTACCATACGAGCAGTTGGAGCATGAGCGGCGTGCCGCGAATGACGGAGATGTAGGCGCCGATGATGGCCCTTACAACGACGAAGCGGCTCTTCTTTAGCAGCGCGACGATCATGCCCAGAGGAAGAGCCCCAAGAAGCGTGAGAAAGAAGATGCCAATGGTTCTGAGCATGCCAACGGACATCGTGGACAGCATTGTTTCGAATGACATAGTGTGTGAACCTCTCAAACCCAGCGTAACGGCGGTGCACAACTTTATAGCACACGGGGGGCACGCCATTATGATGCGTGCCCCCCGTGTGCTATAACTTGTAACCTAAAGCAAGCAAAGGGGAGTATCCCCTTTGCTTGCCCAGCGCTCGTATCGTTTACTTGCCCAAGGTAAGGTACTCTTCGATCTCGGGATAGTTGGCGGCGATCTTTGCCACGGTGCCGTCCTTTGCCAGGGCGTCAAGAGCGGCGTTGACCTTCTCGCAGAGCTCGGTGTCGTCCTTGCGGAAGCCGATGCCGTACTGCTCGCTGCCAAGTGCCTCGTCTAGCAGGACAAAGTCGGAGTCCTTCTCGATCGCCTCGTTGGCACGCGTGACGTCGATGGCGAGGGCGTCTACGGCGTCGGCCTTGAGGTCGTTGATGGCAATGGTGTAGGTCTCATATACCTCAAGCTTGGCAAACGTGTCCATGAGCTCCTTCTGGCCCTCTTCGTCGTTGAGGAGGTCGTAAGCAGAGGTGGCGGTCTGCACGCCAACCTTCTTGCCAGCGAGGTCCTTAAGGGTCTTGATGCCGGAGTCCTTCTTTACCATGATCATCTGGGTGTTGTCGGAGTAGGGCTTGCTCCACAGGTAGTCGTCCTCGCGGCCGTTCATGGTAAAGCCAGACCAGATGCAGTCGCAGCTGCCGGCGTTGAGCTCGGCGTCCTTGGCGTCCCAGTTAAAGGGCACGGCCTGGTACTCCCAGCCGTAGTAGTCGCAGACGGCCTGAGCCATCTCTACGTCAAAGCCGGCGTTGTTGCCATCGTCGTCGATGTAGGAGTAGGGACGGTAGTCAAGGTCGAAGCCGTGCTTGAAGACAAAGGTTTCGGTGTCGCCAGCGTCGGTGCTTGCGCTGGAGCCGCAGCCCGCAAGCACTACGACCGCCATGGTAATGGCCAAAATGGACGCAAGAATCTTTTTCATGTAACAATCTCCTTTGATACGTTGCCGAAGGCATATTTGTCGCCCAAAACAGGGGAAGTTTACCATGGTAGTGAGGCTTCTACGTGCCAAAGGGTTCCTATTGACATTGTTTGTAACATGAGCAAAAAGGGGTAGCCCCTTTCTGCTCGGTAAAAAAAGCGCCCCCATCGCTTTGGATAAGGACGCTTGGAATGCCTGGAGCGGGTGACGGGAATCGAACCCGCGTCAAGAGCTTGGAAGGCTCTGGTTCTACCATTGAACTACACCCGCTTTTGCAGCTCACAAAAATATATAGTAGCAGAGTTGCGGCAACACACAAGGGTCAGATTGCATTTGTGGAGGTAAGGCGCACAAATGCTACCAGTGGACCACCACCACGTCGCCCTCCTCGCATACGCTGTACAAGATCTCCGCGGCATAGTAGGGGAGGTTTACGCAACCATGCGACCCGTCGGTCTGGTATGCGTCCGCACCAAAGTATTCACGCCACAAGGCGTCGTGAAGTCCGTAGCCGCCATAGAAGGGCATCCAGAATCCGACCTCGTTTTCGTAGTCTGGCTCGCCGTCGTAGTCCTCGTCCAGACCAATGAGCGTTGCCGGGGACTGCTTGTACTCAATGGTAAACACGCCCACAACGGTATCGTTGTTCTCGGCCATGTTGCCCGTTACGCACTGAGTCTCCAACACTATGTTTGAGTCTTCGTCAAACATGCGCACGTACTGCTCGCTCAGGTCTACGTCTATGTAGCGCGGGCCCCAATCCTGCGCGCCATGCACAAAGACCTCGCCCTTGGAAAGGAATGGAACCTCAATGCTCTCGCTGGAGTTTGCGGCTATCTGCTTTCGAATCATGCTTGCAAGCTTCTTGCCGTCTACGCTCCATCCGTACGTGCCACCCGCGACCTGGATCCTCTTTCCGTCGTTGGTCCTCGTGTAGGTGCGCATGGAGCTAACGGTGTCGGCATGCGAGGAGAACTCCCCTCGCGTCCACTCGGTCACCTTGTCCAAGTCGGCTACAACGGAGTGGCTGGAATTGATGGTGAGCCAGGAGCGGACCATGTCCTCGGTTACCGTCTCGTACTTCTTTCCGTTAACCGTAAGGTCAAAGCTTAGGTGCGCGCGCTTGTTTGCCTCGCTGAGCACCGCCGCAAAGTCCTTGCTCACGATCGTGAGCGTAGGTTTCTTTAGGTCGTCGTCGGTGAGCTTTATGTCCTCATCCAGCGACGTTACGCCTTGGGAGATGGTCTCCAACGCGTGAGAAGGGCTTACGGAATTGCCGTACGTCTCCTTGACCGCCACAAAAGCATCCTTGGATTCGTCATACTCTATGCTGGCGTTGTGCGATTCCTCGGTATCCTTGTTTGCAACCTTTACGGCCTCGGTGACCATGTTCTCAAGTTTCTGCTGGTCATACGATATGCCGCTGGGTATCTCGATCTCCTTGTTTTCAAACAGCTTGAGCGGCCATGCAAAAGAGGGGAGGGAGCTCTTTGCGTCCTCCTTCCACGTGTCCGCATCAAAGGAAAGGTTGATGTCGGCCTGCTTTACCTCGAGCTTAACCCCCTCGCCCGAGACCTTGGCGTCATAGTCTGGCGCGGAGGTCTCTAGCCGTGAGGCAAGGGCCGCCGGGGTAGACCACGAGGCGTCCATGCCGTTGACCTTTGTTCCGGGCAAGAACCGAGTGGACCAAAAGAGGGAGCCAATTATGTAGATGACAAGAAACACGCCAATGACGGCCACCTTTGGAGTGCGGATCTGCTCAGCTACGAACTGCTTTGCCTTGGTGAGGGGCGTGCGGGTGTCTACGTTGCCAGTGGCGTGATACGCACTCGGTATCTTTTGCTTGTTGGATTTGAGAACCACCGAAGGCATGGGCAGCTGCGATAGCCTCTTTGCCAGCACGATGGCCGTGGAAGACCTTGTTTCCATGCGCTTCTTTTCGGGGGCGTCTGGATAGGTGGCGGCCTTCTTTGGCGAGATGTGGCTTGCCTGGACGCGCGCGGCCTTAGGCAGCTTGGGGGCTGCGGAGCTCGACGAGGGCGGCAGCGCCTTTGCAGTCGGGGCAAAGTGCTTTCCCGAAGAGCCGCTTCCCAGCGCCTTGGCGGCGCTCCTTGGCCTAGCGGGTCCTTTTTGCTGAGGCAATTGCTTGGCGGCGGCGGGACGTCGGCGCATGGGCCTTTCCTGTGGGTTGCGCAACGAGCCAGCGGCCTTGTTTGTGGGTCCCGACGGCCTTTTTTGCTTGGGGGCGGTCTTTGCAATCGCCTGCGTTGTCCTTGCCTTTGGACGGGTGGCCAGGGCTTTGCTCTGGCTTGGCTTCTGCCTTGCCGCGACGTTTCTCTTTGCCGTGGCGGACGAATTGTTGGAGACGGGGGAGGCGGCGCCAGACGAGTCCACCGATACGAGCTCGACGGAATCGGGCTCATCGTTGCCGGGTGTCTTATCTATATTTGTATTCGCGGTGATCCAAACCGAATCGCCGACGTTATCGTTGGGTACTTCCTCGGTATCCAGGTTTTGCATATATACTCATCCTCAGATGTTCGTAAGAGAAGCACAAGCCATAATACTTCATTTTTTGCGTCCTGAGGGGTTACAAAACCAACACACGAATGCATCGAAAAGTGTACACGCCATTTGCATAGTTATTGCCATTGTGATTATTGATTATTGCGGCGCAGGATAAAAATCGCGAGTTGAAATGCAGCCAAAGGTAACCTATAATACGAGTCCGTTCGGGGCGTGGCGCAGCTTGGTAGCGCATCTGCTTTGGGAGCAGAGGGTCGCTGGTTCGAATCCAGTCGCCCCGACCAAAGAATCCGCAGGTCAGAGACTTTGTGCTCTGGCCTTTTTTCGTACCACAGTCGCGGCTCTGTAGTGGCCGCGTCGTGGCCATACGCATATACTTGTACAC
>JAUMWL010000038.1 GCA_030529665.1 Coriobacteriales bacterium | reverse complement strand
TGCCACAAGCCGAAAATATCTTAACTAACAAAAAAGGCCACACAGTGTGTGACCTTGTGTTTTCTGGTCGGGTGGACTGGATTCGAACCAGCGACCCCTTGACCCCCAGTCAAGTGCGCTACCAAACTGCGCCACCACCCGTGAAGCAAGAAGTATTATGCCGCGCCTCCCCAATCATGTCAATAGACAATTTTGTCGTTTTTTTAGCGGCCATCGCCAAGCCTTGCGCTTCCCTTTTGTCCAGCTGCTACCATAGAACCTCGTACTCAACCACGCCCTCGCTAAGCCTTACATAGGAGAACCAACATGCCACAATCCTCTTCCAACCGTCGCCCCTCGCACGCACGCACGCGCCAACGCGGCCAGGCGCCCAATAGAACGCGCAACGCCGCCGCATCCCCTGCGCGTAGCAGGTCTTCTCAGCCGGCTCGCTATTATCGCCCCCCTCAAAGACGCTCGAGCAAGGGACCGGTCATCGCCATCGCAATCGTTGTGCTGCTGGCCGTCGTAATCGCTGCCGTGCTGTTCCTAACCCAGCGCAAGGGCAAGCAGGACACAAGCCAAACGTCAACCGCCAATCAAGAAACCACCCAGCAGCAGACCGACACCAAGGCCGCGGCCAATAACACGTCCACGACTAAGGACGATAAGGACTCCAAGGACGCCAAGACCGACGACTCCACATCATCTGACATCGACAAGTCTTCGTGGGAGCTTACCCTTGTAAACAAGACGCACCCGCTGCCAGAGGATTGGGACATAGAGCTGGAGGAGGTCTACGAGGGCAAGTACGTGGACTCGCGCATTGCAGAGCAGTTTAAGCAGATGGTGGAGGACTGCCGGGCAGCTGGCTACGACGACGTCTATGTTAACCAGGCCTATCGCTCGCACGAGGACCAGCAGGCCATCTGGGACGAGTTCTACAACCAGTACCTGGCAGAGGGATACTCGGAGGAAGAGGCCGAGCAGCTTACGGGCGAGAGCGTTGCCATCCCCGGAACCTCCGAGCACGAGCTCGGCCTTGCCGCAGACATCTGCTCGATTAACTTTGACGAGGAGTACAACGCGCCAATCCAAACGTGGCTTCGCGAGAATGGCTATAAGTATGGCTTTATCCAGCGCTACCCCGAGGGCAAGGAAGACATCACCGGAACAAAGAACGAGAACTGGCACTTCCGTTACGTGGGCGTGGAGGCCGCCACGCAGATCCACGACTCCGGACAAGTTCTAGAGGAGTACCTGGGCGAGGTTGACTCCAAGTAACGCCAACCAGACAGGATTACGCATAAGAAGCGTGCTGTGATGCCGAGCTGTGTGGGTTACATGCAGCTCGGCGTGCTGTTTTTGCGAGCAGTGTGGGTCAATATGGTAAGTGCGTGCTGTCTTTGCGAGCAGTGTGGCATTCATACCCACACAGCTCGCAAAGACAGCACACTTGGGGTCACGTTATCCACACAGCTCGCAATCACAGCACACACCCGGTCCCTCCGCCCACACAGCTCGCAATCACAGCACGCTCTGGGCTACGCTCCGGCCCCGGCGACGCACGCATCACCCGGCTCGCCAACCCATATCCACATTACGGGCACATATCCACATAGTTTGCATAAGATAAGGATGCCATCTACCTGCTGTTTTATTAAATGGAAACAAACGGCAGATGTTTTCTGGTACATTTCAGCCAGTTTTCAGTTAGTTTATTGCATGTCATTGCACGTCGGGCAACACACCCCGAAAGGAACCCACATGCACTTGCCCCTCGTATCAAGCGTAAGTCCCGCGAGCAAGCAAGACAATGCGCATCTGTATCCCCGTCTCAATGCGGACGGAACCATAGCCATGGACCCAAGCGAGAAGGAGACCGACCGCGTGTTCTTTGTGGACTACGTGGGCGTTTTTGACGTAGTCGCAGGCAAGCTCAAACGAACGTTTCGTGCTCCGTCCGAGCCCACCGCACGTCCGTGGGAAGTTCACGTCACCAACGAGCGACTTATCGTTCGCAAGTGCTCAAGCTCAGGCACCCATATCTACGCCGGCCATGTGCCCTACGGCTACGCCCACATGCTAAGCGCCATATATTGCAGGGAAAAGCCAATCTTGGCGCTCTGTGTCACCCATGCGGACAAGACCATATCGGCCCTCGCCCTCTCCACAAGCAACGAAACGACCCTTAGGCGTATACTCAAGGACCTTCATCAGTCAATCGACGTCTGGCTCGACACCAACAATCGCCGCCTGACCCCGTGGGGCATCTCGGACCAAAAGTACCAAGCGCAGTGCGAGGCGTGGCGCAACTACCTCTCCTCGGCATGGACGGATGGAGGCCAGGTCGTGCTGGTACCCTGCGACATGGCCGCGCTTATACCCAGTCAGTCATAACCGCCTGCATAGCCACCTACCTCACGCCACCTTTCGCAACTGCGCTACCGCTCGCGCATTGCCCGCCAATTCTGGAATCGTTCTCACGTATTATGAACATATGTCTGTACCATCGCGAAAGGAAGAGCATGAGCAACGATTCTTGGCGTCCAAAGCTGCACGTAGCCCCCTACAGCGGCTCCATCTCCGACCCCAACGGCCTTTGCCAGTTTAAGGGCACCTATCACTTTTTCTGCCAAAACGCGCCTACCTACCCCGGTGACTTTGACTCCCCGCACGGGTGGGGCCACTTTGCCACCCGCGACTTGGTCAACTACGTGTTCCTTGGCTGCCACATCTTCCCCGGCTCAGCTCCCGACAAGGACGGCTCGTATTCCGGTGGCGCCTACATAAACGAGGCCGCCGACGAGGTCTGGTTCTACTACACCGGCAACATCCGCGACGGCGAGGGCGACGGTACCACCTCTGGCCGCCTTGCCAACCAAACGCTCATGCGCTCCTACAACGGCATCAACATGGAGGGCAAGGAGGTCGTGCTCGACAACTCCGGCTACCCCGCCTATTGCAGCTGCCACGTGCGCGACCCCAAGGTATGGGAGCAGGACGGCAAGCTTCACATGCTGCTGGGCGCCCGCACGCTCGCCGACTCCCGTGGCGCCATTATGATGTATGACTCCGAGGACGGCTACAAATGGGAGATGACGGGCTCCGTCACCAACCTGGATCAGAAGCCCTTTGGCTACATGTGGGAGTGCCCCGACCGCATAGTGCTCGCCGGCCGCGAGTTTCTGTCCACCTGCCCGCAGGGCATGTGCAAGGCCATCGAGTCGCAGGGCTCCACGCGCACGACCGCCCAGAACGTCCACGCCGCAGGATACTTCCCCATCGACGGCAAGATCATAGACCTCATGTACAAGGACACCGAGCGCATGGAGGCTGCTGCTCCGCGCGCGGCGATTGACCAGAAGACCTTTGTGGACTGGGACTACGGCTTTGACTTCTACGCCTGCCAGAGCTTTGTTGCCGAGGACGGCCGCACCATGCTCATTGGCTGGATGAGCCTGCCCCACGACGAGGACGACGTGCGCGCCTACGACAATCCCACCCAAACGTGGCGAGGCGTGCTCACCATCCCGCGCGTGCTCACCTGGGACGAGGGTCGCGGCAAGATCTTGCAGTCGGTACCGGCCGAGCTCGACGCCCTTCGTGGCGAGGCCCAGGCGTTTGATGGCACGGTCACCCTGCCAAAGAAGTGCGCCGACGTGGTAATCAACGGCATCGAGGGCAAGGGCACCATCAAGTTTGGCGACTTCCTCGAGCTGCGCTTTGAGGACGACGGCGTTGCCAAGCTCGAGTTCACCAATGCCCAGCAGAGCGGTGACCGCAAGCTGCGTCAGGCCCCGATTGCCAACGTGGAGAACGTCCGCATCCTGGTAGACACCTCCGTGCTCGAGATCTTTGTCAACGACGGCGAGTACGTGTTTGGCACGCGCTTCTTTGACGAGAGCGACGAGCTCACCATAAGCCACGACCTCAAGGCCGCCGAGCAGGTATGGTACCCCATGGACGAGGTAACGGTTAACTACATCGTAACCCGCTAGTCGCCAATATAACCCCCAACCCTTGCTGCCCCCTCCGCGCTTTCCATCTATACGTGGAGGGGGTAGTCTTTTTGCGTTTTTATCCAATAGTTGCGCTATTATGTAATAACACATCTGCAAAATGCCCAGCTCATGCATAGAAAGGCTGCATAATGGAACAAGACGGCAGAGACGCGCAACGTCCAACGCGGCGGCGTCGTACCTCAAGCCACGCAAACTCAAATGGCAGGCGTCCGGCCAATGGTCACCCAAGCGGCAATCACTCCTCATCTCGTCCGTCCGCAAGCCGTCAGGCGCAAGGGCGCTCCGCCCGCACCGCAAGGGGGTCTCGTCCCCAAGCCCGCCATACGGCTCCCGCCTCTCGTCAGCAAGCGCCTCAGCGCAGGAGCGCCAGCCGCACGCAGAACGGGTACCGCCAGAACGCCTATGCACGAGGTAACCAAGTTCGCGCAAGGAGGAAGAAGTCGTTCCCGGTGGTTATTCCGGTGGCCATCATTGCCGTGCTCATACTCGGTGGCTTGGGATGGCTGCTGTTTGGTATTCTCTCCCGCTTTGACGTAACCGTAAACGGCGAGACCGTTACCCTTGGACGCGGCGCGACCGTGCAGACGCTGCTAGACCAGAACATCGTGTCTCCCACACCCGGAAACCTCATGGCCGTGGACGGCTCGCTGCTCTCAAAGGGAGACGGAGCTCCCTGCACCGCAGTGATCGACGGCAAGAAGGCCTCCATTGACACGCCCCTCTCTGCTGGCAACACGATCGAGATTACCGACGGCGAGGACACCACCGAGGAGGCCACCGTTAAGGAGACGGCCCTGGAGCACGGCAAGTCCGAGGGTGACAGGACCTTTGCGGCTTACTGGTATGGTTCCTTGCACCTTCTCTCCGACGGTGAGGACGGCGTGCAGACCGTGAGTACCGGCAAGCAGTCCGGCAAGACGGTGTCGGAAGTCACCAAGGAGCCCATCGACGCGGGATACCGCATCTACACCGCGCAGCCCGATGACAAGCTGATCGCCCTCACCTTTGACGACGGCCCCTGGCCCGACACCACCGAACAGATTCTGGACATTCTGGAAGAAAACGGTGCCAAGGCGACCTTCTTTACCATTGGCGAGCAGATTAAGGGCCATGAGGACGACGTCAAGCGGGCAATCAAGATGGGCTGCAAGGTCTACACCCACACGTGGGACCACGCAGCCGGCTCTGGCGGCGGCACCAGCATTGCAAACATGACCGCCGACGAGCAGGTAAACGAGATCAAGAAGGGCTACAAGGCCATCGCAGACGTTACGGGCGAGGAGCCCGACCACATTATGCGCGCGCCCGGCGGCAACTTCTATGGCGATGTCATCGACAACGTCTGGGATGTCGTCGATGCCGAGATTGGCTGGGACGTGGACACCGAGGACTGGAGCCGTCCTGGCGTCGACGCCATAGAGAGCGCAATCCTGTCCGTGCAGCCGGGGCAGGTAATCCTTATGCACGACGGCGGCGGCGACAGGGAGCAGACGGTTGAGGCGCTGCGCTCGGCCCTGCCCCAACTCGTGGAGAAGGGCTTCAAGTTTGTAACCGTAGACGAGCTCATAGCGCTGGGCATGCCCTCGCGCACGAGCGAGATTCCCACCACAAAGAGCATCGACGAGGACGAGACCTCCGACTCCGAAACCGACTCGGAGTCCGACGCCGAGTCCGACGCCATCGTGCTCGACGAGGAAACAGAAGAGGAGTCCTACGACGCCTAGTGTGCGTCACAAAACACCGTAGGGCAAGCAAAGCCCCCCATGCGCCTTCGCGCATGGGGGGCTTCCTGTCTTTGGGCCTATGCGCTAAGCGCTCTTCATCACCACAGACCTAACCACTCCCGCGACCTTGTCACATGCGTTGAGGCAGTTCTCCATGCGGTCGAATATGCGAAGCCAGGTTACAATCTCCTTGCCGGCATCCTCCTCCGAGAAGAGCCTCCTGAGCGCATTTTGGTACACACGGTCGGCACCGTCCTCTATGCGGCTAACAACGATGGCGTGCTGCATCACGTTCTCGTCCTTCTTGTAGCGCGGCAGAAGGTCAATCATGTGCTTGAGCTCCTGCATCGCCTTTAGAGTCAGCTCGGCCATCTCCACGGCTTCGGGACGCATGTGGTCCATCTGGAACAGGTCGAGTCTTGTGCATACGACCTCCATGAGGTCTACGACATCGTCCATGCTAAGCGCCAGATTGCTTATGTCCTCACGGTCAAACGGCGTTATGAACGAGGTGTAGAGGCGCTTCATTATGTCGGCGACCATCTCGTCGATCGTGGTCTCGTATACCTTCATTCGAGGAATGCGGGCACCGGACTCCGGGAAGCTTTGCATTATGTAAACGTATTCCTCGGCAGCAGACACCATCTCCTGCGCAACCCGCTTGAGCAGTGTGTAGAACTCGTCCTCTCGTTTTGCCATGGTTTTCTCCTTTTATGTTGTGCGCCATATTGGCAAGGCGCTAGAACACCAACAAGAACAGCTTTGCCAGCAAGAATCCAATGAGGCCGCAGCCCGGAAACGTGCACACCCAAGTAAGCACCATGTCGCGCGCCACCGCCCAGT
Source organism: Coriobacteriales bacterium (assembly GCA_030529665.1). GTDB lineage: Bacteria > Actinomycetota > Coriobacteriia > Coriobacteriales > Atopobiaceae > RUG440. The sequence goes on along the minus strand of JAUMWL010000038.1, from coordinate 14,186 downwards.
TTACCGAGCGCACGTCCTTGGCCGCACCGGCACCCATTATGGCAGCCGTCTTTGTATGCGTGGTGGAAACGGGGAGGCCCGTGAGCGTGGCGACCAAAAGGGATGCCGTGGCACTCGCTGATGCGGCGAAGCCCTGGTACTTCTCGAGCTTTACCATGTTCATGCCCACGGTCTTTATTATCTTTTTGCCGCCCACGGCCGTGCCGATGGCCATGGTGGCCGCACACATTACCTGTATCCACAAGGGGAATCCATCCATGCTCTCCACGCCGATGCCTTGTGCGAGCGCCAAGGCCATGCAAGCCGTGGACATGAACTTTTGACCGTCCTGGGCGCCGTGCATAAGGGCCACGCCCGCGGCCCCAAACACCTGCATGCGACCAAAGAAGTCGTTGGTGCTGCGACGGTCCGCCTTTTTGCAGGCACGCGGTATTATGCGCGATATTGCCCAGCCGGCCGCAAAGCCCAATACGGTTGACAAGACCAGGCCATAGACCACCTTTACCCATTCGCCCATGTTTACGCCCTCTATGCCGCCATGCACGGCAATGGCCGCGCCGGTGAGTCCGGCTATGAGCGCGTGGCTCTCGCTGGTGGGAATGCCAAAGAGCCACGCACCCACGCCCCAGGCCACGATTCCCACCGTGGCGGCGGCGAGCGCAATGAGCGCGGCACGGGTGTCTCCGCCAAAGTCCACCATGCTGCTCATGGTGTCCGCTACAGCGGTTGAGATAACGCTCATGCCCACAAGGCCAATAAAGTTGCAGATCACGCTCATGATTATTGCGTGCCTCACGCTTATGGAACGCGTGCCCACGGGCTCGGCTATGGCATTTGCCGCATCCGTGGAGCCGTTTACAAAAATGGACCCCATAACGAGGACCATTACGATTGCTAGGAAGGGATTTGACGCCAGTGCGTCTAAAAACTGGGGGAATTCCGCCATGATGGTGCCTTTCTCTCAGATTGTCAGAATAGTACCCAAACGCCTCGTCTTTCTTGCACGCGAATCCTTTTGCGCGATTCGTTGTCGCTAAAAGACATGTTTTTTGCGGCAAGCGGTGCTAGAGGTTCTATGCAAGAGCACCGACGAAAAGACATTCTTCCGTTGCAACGTGTTTGCTACGTCTATACTGATACGGCACGTATCCTTAAGGTTTAGGAAGGCAAGCATGACAAACACAACAACCGACGCCGCGCCCGTTCGCGTGCGGTTTGCCCCGTCCCCCACCGGAAAGCTCCACGTGGGCGGCGCTCGCACGGCAATCTACAACTGGGCCTTTGCCCGTGCCAACGGCGGCACCTTTATTCTGCGCATTGACGACACCGATCCCACCCGCTCCACCGAGGAGAACACCCAGGTGATCCTTCGCGCCATGCGCTGGCTTGGGCTCGACTGGGACGAGGGTCCCGAGGCAGGCGGCGACTTTGGCCCCTACTTTCAGACCGAGCGCATGGACCAGTATCGCGAGGCAGCGGAGCGCTTGGTGGCGGAGGGCAAGGCCTACTACTGCTTCTGCACGCCCCAGGAGCTTGAGGCTGCACGCAAGTCAGCAGCGGAGCGCAAGGACTCGTTCCAGGGTTACCAGCGCACCTGCCGCAACATAGACCCTGCCGAGGCACAGGCACGCGTTAACGCTGGCGAGCCCTACACCATTCGCATAAAGGTGCCAGAAGGTCGCGGCGACGTGGTGGTGCGCGATGCCGTGCACGGCAACGTCACCTTTAACGCCAAGGAGCTCGACGACTTTATCATCTTCCGCTCGGACGGCACGCCCACCTACAACTTTGCCACCGTGGTGGACGATGCGGCAATGGGCATAACCCACATCATTCGCGGAGACGACCATCTTTCCAACACGCCGCGCCAGGTTATGGTGTACGAGGCCCTTGGCGCCCCCACCCCCACCTTTGCGCACATCTCCATGATTCTGGGCTCCGACGGCAAGAAGCTCTCCAAGCGCCATGGCGCAACCAGCGTGGAGGAGTATCGCGACGCCGGCTACCTCTCGGACGCGTTCGTAAACTACCTCGCCCTTCTGGGCTGGGCTCCCGACGGCGAGAGCACCATCATCAGTCGCGAGCGTCTGAGCAGCGAATTCTCGCTTGACCACGTGTCAAAGAACCCCGCCATCATGGACCCAAAGAAGCTCGACCACATCAACGCCGAGTACCTGCACGCCTTGAGCGACCAGGAATTTGCCGACCAGGTGCTCATTCCCCAGCTCCACGCCGCCGACCTTGAGCCCGTGGGCGAGTGCACGCACGACGCCGATTGGTATGACCTTTTGGCCGCCGCGCTCAAGCCCCGCACCACGCTCTCGCCCGAGGTCGTGGACCAGGCGCGTTTTTTGTACGTACCCGACGAGGAGCTTGCCTACGACGAGAAGTCGGTAAAGAAGTGGCTTGCCAAGCAGGGTGCACACAACGCGCTCGACGCCGCAGAGGCCGCGCTCAGCGCCTTGGATGACGAACAGTGGACCCCCCAGAACATAGAGGCCGCGCTCGACCCCATTCCCCAGCAGCTAGGCATGGGCAAGGGCAAGGTGTTCCAACCCGTTCGCGTGGCATGCGTGGGCAGCGCCGTCTCGCCCGGCATTGGAGACACGCTTGCGCTCTTGGGCCGCAGCCACACCCTGGCGCGCATAGCCCAGGCAAAGGAGCTCGCCGCCTAATGATCTAAGCAAAGGGGAGCGCCCCCATTGCCCACCTGTTGGGCAATGGGGGCGCTCCCCTTTTTGCCATTTCCTATTTCTTCTTTGGATGGAAGGTCGCGCCACTGGTGAGCTTGGTCGTCTTGTCCGTGCCCAGCAGCTTTCTCTTTATGCGCTGCACACGCTCGTAGATGCTCATGGAGCGGTTGCGCGAACGCAGCCCCAGCAGGGGCACCGACAGAATAGTGGGGGCAAAGAACGTAACGATGCGCCACACCAAGAACCCCGCGTTTATGCTAGTCCCAAACATGGTGCCATAGAACATGTAGAAGCTTCCCTCGGTGCCACCCGTTCCGCCCGGCAGGGGAACCGCCGTGGCCACCATCTGCACCATGGATCCAGCCGCAAGGCAGTTGAGAAAGTCGCCTTTTTGGCCAAAGGCGTTGAGCACGAACCACGGAATCATATAGAAGCACGCAAGCTGCGCCATGGTAACTATTAGGGTAAGGCCCATCGACGGCAAGTCCTGAGCGGCCGTCATAAAGGCCTTGCTGAACTCCATAACCTGCACGTTTACCATGTCGTTCCAGTGGTCCACGTTCTTGAGCCATCCACGATCCGAGAGAAACGCAATAAGGGCGTTGCCTACCTTCATAACAAAGTTGGGGCACAGGCATATAACAAACAGCGCGGTAAGCTCCAAGAAGTGCACGCCAAAGACTATGAGGTTGAGCACAACTATGTCGCCGTAGGTCTCAAAGAAGAACCCCAGCTTGGCAAAGAGCATTATGGCAGCAAAGAGCACCACGCCAAACTGAAACATAATAAAGCGCGTAAACTGCGTGGCCGACGCCTCGCCCACCTCAAGGCCCGTACGCGTAAGGCGAACAATCTGCGACGGGACGGCACCCGCCATCATGGGGGTGAGGTTGCCAAAAAAGATGCCGCTCGCCTCCACGCTCATGAGGTCTCGCACGCCAACCGGCGAGTCGTGGTCTATGTACACCGCTATGGCGTAGGCGATCACGCCAAAGAAGAAGTATCCGCAAAAGCACACGCCGGCAAGGGCAACCCAGCCAAGGTCGACGTTTGCCAACGCCTCCACAAACTGGATCATCTGCCCCGAGATCACCAGATACGCAATGTATAGTATTACGACCACGCCTAGGAACAACGCGCCCTTGCGTGCCTTCATGCGATTCTCGGCCTCGTCGTCCATGGGGGCGTTCCTGTTTACGCCACCCTTGACTCCAGAGGACTCCACCTTAAGCGGTACCTTTTTTGAGGCATGGGTGGTGGAATCCTTCCGCTCCGTGTCTTGAGCCATGTTTCTCCTCAAACGATGGGGGACCCATACACCAAGTCCCCCCTCTTTCTTACAGCCGTTCTATACTTGTTGGTTTACTATATTACCTATGATTTCAAGGGACATTTCCAACAACGTCAATGTCCGCGCAGAACACAGACTTCCCAAGGGAGCTCGTATGCAGTCCACACATGACACCTATCTTCAGAACCACCAGGTTCTTTTGCAGGCTTTGCGTACCGACGGAGACGTGCAAGACAATGGAAAGCGCCTCATCACCCTTGTGCTCGAACGATTCCTCATAGACCGGGAGCACAACCTCACCGTTTCCTTCTTTGGAGAGTGCGGCATCGAGGCGCTTTTGCAAGAGGTTGCCAAGTCTTGGAGCGAGTACGAGCAGGTGTGGCACAACAACCACCTCATGGGTCTTGTGGGCAACATGGAAGCCACGATTGGGTCGCCAATCACGTTGGAGGTGGAGCTTGGTCCTGGTGGCCAAATCATATGCAAGGCAGGACCTTCCACATCCATAGAAGGCATGCTAAAGGCAATAGACGCCTTTGACCGGCAGCTGCACGTGGTGTCCTACGACATGGGATGCGACTACGCCCTCATTGCCGAGGGATACAATCCCCTCACAACTTCGCCGCTCGACGTGTCGTTGGTTCCGCGCACAAGGTGGACCCTTCTTAACGCCCATCTGGGAAAGACCGGCAGGTATGCGCGCGACGTCATGCGCTGCGCGTGCGCCACGCGCGTGGTTGTTGGTCCCAGCGCACAGGGCGGCATCGACCACGAGTATAGGGTCGCCACGGCACTCTCTCCCGTGCTCGCGTTTCTTACCGACAACGTTAGGAGCTTCCGCGACACCGACACGCGCCACACCCAGCGTATGACCAGGTCCATGCTCTGGGGCGAGGTTGACCAGACGCGCTGCGGCGTGGTTCCGCATACCTTTGACGAGGGCCCTGTGGAGGAGCACGTCGCGCAGTGGCTTGAGGGCATTCAGCCCATATTTATCGAGGGCGAGGATGGTGCCGTTACGCCTACGGCAAAGAGCACGCTAGGCGACGTGATGCATCAACGCACGATTGGCCTTGCGCAGGCCCAAAGCGTGCTGAGAACGGCCTTTCCCTGCGTCCGGTTGCAGGGAGGGTCGCTGGAGCTCACGCAGGCAGACTCGCTACGCCCCACCATGGCGGCTGGTTACGCGGCTTTCATAAAGGGGCTCTTTAGCAGCGAGTTTAGCGTTGGCGCCACCGAGGCCGCCCTTGGGATCGTGTGCCATAAGGACGTTGTGGAGGCTGGGCAGAACCTGCGCAAGGATGGCTGGAGCGCCACCGTGTACAACCAGGGTGTGGCCAGCTTGGTGGACCAGCTGCTGCAGATAGTCCGCACGCAGCTGGACCCGCAGGAGCAGCACCTGCTCAACAGCATTGCCGAGCAGTGGGAGGTTCACATGGTCCCGCGTGACGCCTTTGTGCACCAGGCCATCAAGGCCACACGCGGATGGTAGCGTCCCCCCACCCTGCGCTAAGGGCCCCTTGCTGGTATGAAACGTTGTGATACGACTCCAATGCTATATTGGGCATAGCGAGCGAGGAAAGGATGCGCAATGAACCTAAAGAATCTCAATCTAAAGTATGCACTGGTAAACATTGGCTACATGCTTCTGGTGAGCGGGTCCTTGGGATTCGCCTACAACTATCTGTCACAGAGCGGCTTCGATGACGGCACCATAGGTACGGTAATGTCGCTCGTAAACTTGTGCGGCGTGTTTCTGGGCCCCGCGGCGGCAGACGTTGTGGACCGATCCGAGCGCATTACGCAAAAGATGTTCATTACGGCATCGATGGTGGTGTGCTGTGCGTTTGCCGCCATCCTCCTGGTCGTGCCACAAGGGTCGTTTCTTATTCTGCCCATCGTAATCATTGCGTTTATGTGCTCGACCATTGGCATGCCCCTGCTCAATGGCATGGCCTTCATCTACGAGAAGGCAGGCGGCATAATCAACTACGGTCTGTGCCGCGGGCTGGGGTCAGCTGCCTATGCCGTGGGATCAAACGTGGTGGGTCGCCTGTGGGCCGGTTTTGGACGCAATACGCTACCACTGTGGATTATTGCGGCCGCCATCCTCACCTTGGTCGCCGTTCAGTTTATGCCCGCGGCACCCAAGCAAAGTGACGAGGCGGCCCCCGAGGACAAGGAGGAGTCCATCTCCATCCTGCAGTTCTTTGGCAAGTACAAGAGCGTAACCGTGGTGGTAGTCTCGCTGGTGCTCATGTACTACTGCCACTTCCTCCTCCAAAACTTTATGGCAAAGATCATTGGCACGTTTGCGACCAGCGGCGTCGAGCAGATTCAGGGCAACGCCCTCTTTATCCAAGCCATGGTTGAGCTGCCCACCATGTTTGGGTTCGCCCTTCTTATGAAGCGCTTCGACATTCCAAAGATCCTGGTCGTGGCATCCGTGTTCTACTCCATCAAGCACGTTATCGTCCTTTTGTGCGGGAGCGTTCCCATGTTCTATGCCGCCATGGTGCTCCAGATGGTGAGCTATGCGGCGCTCGTTCCCGCCGTCGTGTACTACTCCAACCAGCAGATCGGCGAGGCCGACAAGAACAAGGGCCAGGCCGTGTTTTCCACCACCGCATCGGTAGGCGCACTCTTGGCAAGCTTTGTGGGCGGCTGGATGTTCCAGTTCCTAGACGTAAGGCTCGTGGTTGCCGTTGGCGTCGCATCGTCCATAGCAGGCACTGTACTCATGTTTTTGGGAACCCGTGGTGCCAAGAAGGCCGGTCGCACCGCCACGGTAAGGATGTAGCTGCAAGGAACGCAGTCGAGCGCACGAGGAGGAGTCCTTGTCGGAGGCATTTAGTCGCACGGAGCTTTTGCTGGGATCAGACGCCATGGAATGTCTTGCCGCATCGCACGTGATCGTGTTTGGCGTGGGTGGCGTGGGCGGATACGCCATGGAGGCCCTCGCACGCAGCGGGGTTGGCGCAATCGACGTGGTGGACGACGACGTGGTTGCCGTCTCAAACATAAACCGTCAGATACTTGCCACCACCGAAGCCCTGGGCCGACCCAAGGTAGAGGTGGCGGCCGAGCGCATTGCCAGCATCAACCCACAGTGCCAGGTGGTCGCACACCGATGCTTTTATCTGCCGCAGACGGCCGATCGCTTTGACCTCACGCAATACGACTACGTTATTGACGCCGTGGACACCATTACCGCCAAGCTGCACATCATCAGCAGCGCCAAGGCCGCAGGGACGCCCGTAATCAGTTCCATGGGCGCGGCGAACAAGCTTGACCCAACCGCGTTTCGCGTTGCCGACATATCCAAGTCGAGCATCTGCCCGCTTGCACGCATCATTCGCAAGGAGGCGCGCAAGCGTGGTCTGGGTCACTTTAAGGTGGTGTTCTCGGTTGAGGAGCCCGTCATCCGCCAAGGGCTCAAAAGCGAGAAGGACGACCCGCATCCCCGTCGCTCCGGCACGCCCGGATCCGTGGCCTTCGTGCCGTCGGTAGCCGGTCTTATCCTTGCCGGCGAGGTTGTACGGGACCTGACCGGGCAAAGGGAAGTGTCCCCGTTGCCCGGTCGTAAGCGCTAGGACATGTGAGTTCGCTCCCTTACGCGGGCTCAAACTCAAGGATGTCTACATCTGCAGAGTCCGTGACGCCAATCGCGTCCGCAATCGCGGCGTATTGTGCCAACATGCGTTCATGCTCCGCCACAATTGTGGAGGTGTCTCCTTCGTTTGCCGCCCGCTCAAGCGTGGCCGCTTTCTGGCCAAGCTCAATGGCCCCGAGCATCTTTGACGTGCTCTTGAGCGCATGGGCGAGCACCGCGTAGTTTGCCCAGTCCCTTGCCTCGTAGAACTCGGCCATGCTCGTGGCGTTCTTGTGCTCCTCCTGTGCAAAGTCCGTAAGCAGCAGACGATAGAACCCCTCGTCGTTTTGTGCGTATCGCATGCCAACCGAAGGGTCGATTCCCACCTGCACAAGCGGCGCAAACTCCTCGTACTCGTTTCCAACAGACGACTGAGGCTCCTCGTCCGGCACATCGGCCACCATAACGACCTTCTCCTCCGGCAAGTACCTAACCAGCATGGCCTCAAGCGCCTGACTGTCAATAGGCTTGGTAAGGTAGTCCGAGAAGCCCTCTGACAGGTAGCGTTCCCTGGCACCGATTACGGCATCGGCCGTAAGGCAGATTATGGGCGTCTGTCGATTTGGACAGTCCATTGTGGAGCGGATGCTCCTCAGTGCTTCGGTCCCATCCATCTCGGGCATGCGCTGATCCATAAGGATTACGTCATAGACATCCATCATGGCAAGCGCCACCGCAGCCGCACCGCTCTCGGCCGTGTCTATGTGCATCTGCGTGTTCCTCAGCAAGTTTATGGCCACGGTGAGGTTCATCTTTGTGTCGTCCACAATAAGGATCCGGGCAGTTGGCGCATGGAAGGACTCGCGATACGCCCGGCCCTCAAGCACGTGCGCCTCAAAGCGGGCTTGGAAGTTGCCCATCGCCTCGGCAAACACCACCCTTTGGGGAATCGTCACCACGAACTCAGACCCTTTGCCGTATTCGCTGTGCACGTCTATGCTGCCGTCCATCATCTGTAGCAACCTTTGCGTTATTACCAAGCCTAGGCCAGTACCCTCTATGGTGCTGTTGCGCTCCATGTCCAGTCGCTGAAATCTACTGAAGAGCTTTTCCAAGTCCTTGGGACGTATGCCAACGCCCGTGTCTTGCACAGATGCCGTGAGCCGCAGCACGTCGCCCTGCATCTCTCCGCGCACGCAAAGGCGCACATGTCCATGCTCAGTGTACTTTACGGCATTGTTCAGCAAGTTTGTAATTATCTGCCGCACACGCATCTCGTCGCCATACAGTCCGTCGGGAAGTGACTCGTCCACGTCCACCAAGTATTCCAGGCCTTTGTCGCGTGCCTTAAACAGGATCATGTTGCTGATGTCGTTAAGCAGCGAACTCAGGCGATACGGTGCCTCCACGATCTCCATCTTTCCCGCCTCGATGCGCGAGAAGTCCAGAATGTCGTTGATTATGGACAAGAGTCCGTTGCCGGCGCTTTCCACGTCATCGGCGTACGCGCTTATGCGGCGCAGCGTGTCTCCCACGTCCTCGTCACCATGGCTGCTTAGAGCCTCCAAGGTTTGACGGCGAATCATCTCGTTCATGCCTAGGACCGCATTTATAGGCGTGCGAATCTCGTGCGACATCTGTGCCAAGAACTCGGACTTGGCCTCGTTTTCTGCAATTGCCCTCTCCGAAAGGTTCGCCGTATTGTACATGTCCAAGAGCTCGGAGACATACAGGAGCACTGCCATGCAAGCAATGGTTATGTTGGTCGTCTCCACGCCATAGAAGAACAGCTGGGTTATGGAGGCAAGCAAAGGCAGCACGGTAAACAGTATCAGCGACAGGCGCATGCTCTTTGACAATCGCCTATAGTACTGGACGATGAGCGATATGAGGAGCAGGATGGCAACCATGGGAATGACAAAGCACAAGACGTTTCCGTCTCCTCTGTGATAGCGATTCGTGGCATCGATGGTGTAGTACAGGCCCGTAAACTGCGAGACCACAACCATCAGCTCCCCCATCACAAGCAATGCATCGGCCACCTTAAAGCGTACGAGCTTGCGGTTGAGCCCTCGGTACGAGAACATCTCCTTTAGGTATTGGGCAAACGCCGCGATGGTTCCCAGCACCATGGAGTAGTCCAAAAAATTGAAGATCCTCACCGTCACGTAGCCCTCGACCCCCGGGGTGCCGGCATAAACGAAAGCCGAGCGACCGCTCAGTATAAGGAGCGTGGCCGCCACTTCCAAGAGGAGCAAGGCCTTTCGCCTTGGGTTGTCCCTGCACGTTATGATTACAAACAGTGAGGTTATGCCGCACACGCTTATGAGCGAAAGCATGATGTCGAGCTGATGATTCCTTATGATGTCAAACATGCCGTTCGCCCCTCTTCTTGCAACGAGTGCGCTCAATGGCACACGCCCTCAATGCCCTGTTACTTCTCGCGCATGTTGAAGTCCGTGTCCTCGTCCATCATGGCAAGCATGATGTCCGCAAACACGGGATCGAACTGGCTTCCCTTGCCATTCTGAAGCTCCCTGCGCACAAAGTCCTGCGGACGAGCATCTCGGTAGCTCCGTCGGCTGGTCATGGCGTCGTAGGCATCCGCCACTGCTATGATGCGAGCCTCCTCGGGGATCTCCTTTCCCACCAGGCAGTCGGGATAGCCCTTGCCGTCGTAACGCTCGTGGTGCCATCGTGCGCCATAGACCAGGCTCGGCATCTTTTTTATGTTGCTTAGGATGCGAGCGCCCATTACGGTGTGGGTCTTTATGATGGCGTATTCGTCATCCGAGAGCCGGGCAGGCTTGTTTATGATGGCGTCGGGAATGCCAATCTTGCCCACGTCATGCAAAAGACCCATCATGTACACTTCCTTCTCCCTCTGGGGAGAATACCCATAGCGATGCGCAATCTGGCGCGCATAGTCTGCCACGCGGCTGGAGTGGCCGTTTGTGTAGGTATCCTTGGCGTCGATGGAGGCCGCCAAGGCCGAGACCACGTCAAAGAAGAGCTCCTCGTTTTCTCTCGTCTTCTTCTCGACCTCCTGCGATAGGTCTTCTTGCAGGTGACTCAGGTCTATGATGTGCCTCACGCGCAGGGCGAGCACGTCGGGAAGAAATGGCTTGCGTATAAAGTCCATGGCGCCAAGCGAGAGGCCCCTCATCTCGGCTTCCTCGGTCTCGTCGGCCGTGAGAAATATTACGGGCGTCTGGGGCCGCCCCTGCTCTAGTTCCCGCAGCCGCACGAGGGTTTGGAAGCCGTCCATCTGCGGCATTATGATGTCCAAGAGGATGAGGTCCGGAGCGCCGTTTGCGCTCACGTAATCCAGAAGCGCCTGGCCAGACCTTAGCGCGGTGACGCGCATGCCGTTCTTGCTGAGGGCGTGCCCGGCCATCTTTAGGTTGGTCAGGTTGTCATCCACCACAATGACCCAGTCCGCCATGATAGCGCTCCTCCTTAGTGGCTATACCATGTATTCAATTCTAACATGTGGGCATGGCAAAAGGGGCTACGGGACAGCGGGGACGGGGACGTTTGTCCGGAGTATAATGCTTACGCACACGATTTCGATAACGTGGGGAGGTGGCCCATGGCCGAGACTACCAACTATCAGTGTCCCAACTGCGGCGGTCCGCTTAACTATGACGGCGCGACGGGCGTCTTGCACTGCGAGTTCTGCGACTCCGACTTTACGCCCGCACAGGTGGAGGCCATCTATGCCGAGCGTCAGGCAAAGGCCGACGCGCGCGCGGAGGAGCAACCAGCACAAGAGCACGTATCGGCGGCGGAGGCATCCACGGGCGAGTCCACGCGCATCCACGCGCGCCGCTCGTCCGCGACCGATCCCGTGCAGGCATATCTGGAGAACTCGCGCTGGGACGACGATGACGTTGAGCACATGCGTGCGTACAACTGCTCGTCGTGCGGGGCTCAGCTTATGGTGGACCAGGTTACGGCGGTAACGCAGTGCCCCTATTGCGGCAACAACGCCGTCTTGCCAGGACAGCTCTCCGATGTGCTGAAGCCCGACTACGTCATACCCTTCAAGCTGGGCAAAGACGACGCCGTGAAGGCGCTTAGCAATTACTACGGCAACAAGAAGTTCTTGCCCAACAGCTTTACCGAGGGCAACCACCTGGAGGAGGTGCAGGGCGTCTACGTTCCGTTTTGGCTCTACTCCGGCGTTGCGGACGGAGACATGTACTTTAGCGGCGAGAGAATCACCTCGTGGAGCGACCGAAAGAACAACTACACGCAGACCGACCACTACAACTTGCATCGCGTGGGGTCGCTGGAGTTCGTTCGAGTTCCGGTGGACGGGTCCACGCGCATGCCCGACGAGCACATGGATGCGATCGAGCCGTTTGACTACGGCGAGCTCACGGAGTTCTCGGTAGCCTACCTGCCGGGTTATGTTACGGATCGCTACGACCTCGACGTGCAGGAGTGCGACGGACGTGCCCGTAAGCGCGTGGAGGCAACGTGCAAGCAGACGATCCAGGGCACCGCCACGGGATATACGGGCGTTCGCGAAACGGCCTCTTCTGTTGACGTGGCATGGTCCAACGTTGCGTACGCGCTTCTTCCCGTGTGGATGCTCCACACAAAGTGGAACGGCAACGACTACCTGTTTGCCATGAACGGCCAGACGGGCAAGCTCATTGGCGATCTGCCCATCGACAACGGCAAGGTAATCCGCAGGTTTCTGTTGCTCTTTGTGCCCATCTTTGTGGTGATCTTCTTGGTAATAATGCTCGTGTTTGGCGGCTACGCTTGGTAAGGAGGCTCTGATGAGACTAAAGAGAATCGCGCTGCTCTGCTTTGCGTCTGTTGCGTTGTTTGCCTTGCTTCTTTGCCCGCGCGTGGCGTTTGCGCGCTCGGGAAGCTACGTGTTTGACGAGTACGAGCTTTTGTCGCAGGACGACTTCAGCAACTTGGAGTCGATGGGCTCACGCTACGCCAAAGAATACGACGTGGGCGTTTACCTGCTCATTACCGACCAAATGGGCCAGTGGGATCCCTCGTCTTCCGAGCGCAACGAGTTCGCGCGCCAATACTACCTGTCGCACAATCTGGGACTGGGATCGGGCAAGGACGGCATCATTTTTGTGATTGCGGTCGACTCGCGCGACTACGTTACCGTAAAACACTTTGACGACTCCACGCTCGACCCGTTTTCTAACGACAGCGTGGACTATATGGAAGAAGAGGTAACGGACTGTCTGGGCGACGACGAGTGGTACGAAGGATGCGAGACGTACTACCAAATAATCGGCGACCACCTTGCGTACTTTGCCAAGAATGGCGAGCAATGGGAGAAGCCCCACATCCTGAGCAGCATCATAAAGGCTGCGGTGACCCTGTTTACTCCCCTGCTCGTTGCCCTAGGCGTGGTCTCTGGTGAGAAGGACGCCATGAAGACGGCTCGCATGCAGACGGAGGCATCCAGCTACATGAAGGCCGATAGCTTTGCGCTGAGCGTATCTACCGACACCTTTGTTAACCGCACCATGAGCGTGGTCCCCATCCACAGCGACGACGATGACAGCGACAGTGGCTGGAGCAGCATGGGCGGCGGGTTTAGCGGCTCCGGCGGAGGCAAGTTCTAGCTGGTGGCCACGACGTGCTTGTGGCCGTGGCCGACGCGGCGGGCATGGCTGATGCGGCGCGGCGCGTGGCGGGCGTGCTGTCTTTTGGAGCTGTGTGGGTCGGTTCGCGGCGGGCGTGCTGTCTTTTGGAGCTGTGTGGCTTGACGACCCACACAGCTCGCAATTACAGCACGCATCGTTCCGGTTGACCCACACAGCTCGCAAAGACAGCACGCATGGCGTCTCGCCACCCACACAGCGCGCGATTACAGCACGCATGTAACTCTCGCTCTAGTAGAATAGACAGAGGAAACGCGGTTCTTTGATGCAAGGGGAATCATATGGGACGCCAAGTTGCCAAGAAGCGGTTAACTCTCTCCGAGCATCTGGCACTTAGGGCACAGGCCGCTCAGGAATCCAAGGCTCGTGAAGACGAGCGACTGCGCACCATCCAAACCCTCAAAGATCTTGACGCTCGAGTAACCTGTAACTGTCCCGCATGCGTAAGGGCTCGCCAGACGAGGGAAAGCTTTGGTCAAAAGAGGTGACCCTTTACACAACGCTTGGTTGAGCATGTCATACGTGGCAGTCGGGCCACCCACTGGTTACTCCCTAACCAACTCACACAAACTCACGGCGGGCCGTGGACCATACGCCGCGATCTTTTTTGTTACCAACGTGAACATATGAAGGCTAAATCTACCGACTGGAAAACGAGACGGTCGCCGCGGACGACATCTCTACAGGTTTAGGAGCACAGACCGCCTAACAAAGAAACGACTAAGGGTCTACTCATCTCATTCAATGCATAGGCCATTGGCCATTGTAGAAGAGACAAGCGATTTTTCCAAAAAAGTCATTGCAAAGGGCACGGCATTCGGTTAGTATATTCCTCGTCGTCACGGCCCGTTCGTCTAGCGGTTTAGGACGCCGCCCTCTCAAGGCGGAGATCACCGGTTCGAATCCGGTACGGGCTACCAAGAATCCGCAGGTCAGAGCTTTGTCTCTGGCCTGTTTTC
>JAUMWL010000159.1 GCA_030529665.1 Coriobacteriales bacterium | reverse complement strand
AACCGCCGCCTTCGGTTGACTAAAGCCCACAGAAGCGGGTACAATAAGGCCGACGGCCAGCCTAGCCGGGTAAAGAGAAACTAGGCAGCGCCGTTTGGGGTAAGAAGGGCCTAAGGTGCGGCTACACCGAGGCCCTCTTTTTTACCCCCTCAAGTGCTTTGGCCTATAATTGCGTGCTTCGGGATGGCTTTTCTCCTCCTTGTCCTTGTCACCCGGGCCCTTCCTGAGCTCCAGGTACGCCTTGGTCGCCTCGAAGAGGCGGGTCAGCAGCTGCACATAACCTAGGCAGCTTATATGCGGACAATCTCTCTACCTGCGCTTTTGTCGGCCTTTGCACATAACCTACCCAGCTTATGTGCATATAACCTGCTCAGGTTATATGCACAGACTTGAGGGCGAAGAAGAAACGCGTTCGTGTCGACCGCATTAGGTCTTTCTGCTCCAAACAGCGGTGCCTAGCGCCTAAAAGCAGAGGTGGCACAGGTGGGTCTGTTTGACGGCCTGCGGGAGGACGCCCCAAAAACCGACGTCAATCGGAGTGCGATTACCGACCATGGGAATATGCTACAAAGCATAGGCTTTCTACCTGCGCATATGTAAACCCGTGCCACTCGCTATCCCCATGGTCTGTAATTCGGACAAACGCGGCTGTGGCATGGGCAGACCGGCAGGAAGCTTGGGGCGTCGCTTTGTGTGGGTGATCAAAAGCCGGAGATTGGGATATGCGCTAAGATATTTATGCCATGCGCAAAGCCATCTGCAGGGGAGTCGGTGATACGATTCACGTCTCGATCAACGTGCGGTAAGAGCAAAGGACAATACCATGCTCGAAAGTGTTCATAATACCGAGAGATTTAACCGTGGCCTCGCGGTCCTGAACTACGATCTAAACGAGAGGCTAGAGAAAGGTCTCCGCATCTTCAACCAAGAGCTCGAAATCTTGGCAAAGCTCAATCTGCTATCGCAAGCCGTGCATGCCGAGGACTTTCTTATGCGGATGCTCAACGAGCTATATGGCTGGAACCTGGGAAACGCAAACTTAGAGCATCACAACTCGGATGCCGTTGACCTTGTGGGCAGCGATGCCAACGGAATGCCCCTGTCAGTGCAGGTCACTGTCTCATGCACAAGGGACAAGGTAAAAAGGACGTTGGCCAAGAAAAAGATGGCAGACTACGCGAAGGAGGGGTATCGCGTAAAGTTTGTGTTTGTTGGTAGACAAAATCCCGACGCCATTGGAAAACAACCCTTCGAAAACATCCATGGCGTGCGCTTCGACCAAGAAAACGACCTGCTGTACAGCATAGACCTTGTCGAGCACTTCATGCACTTGGATCCAAAAGGGCAGCGAGCTGTTCTGCAAATCATGGACGATGCGATGGGCGAGAGTACCAGGCATTCCATTCCAGAGTCCAAGGCCAACTGCACCGTAGAGCAAATCAACGACCGCCTGAAGAAGCGCAGGTTGCAGCACCCGAGTTTTGGTCTTATGGGTGACTTTCACAAGGGCAGCATTGACAATCGCCTCTTGCCCAAGGGGTGCTCAGCAGGCTGGATTCCCAACTCGGCGCGCTCTGTTGTCCAAGAAGGTGGGAGCCCCGTTCCATTTGGCGATTTTATCCAAGCGAGCTGGGAAGAACGCGATCAGTGCCACTTGCTCATTACCGGAGAGGGAGGGGTGGGCAAGACCGTCGCTCTGCTTACGATTGCCACCGAGGAGGGCTTTCTACCTAAGGGTGTTGCTGCTGTCTATATTCCCCTGCACGAGCTCGCGCAGCATTGTGGAAAGGACAAGGGCACCGATAGCGACTGTGTGGACAGGTTTGTGCGCAGCGATTTCCCAAATGGTGATGAGATTCTCGCCGCTCTAAAAGGACTTGCTAGAAAGAAGTGGTCTGGCGGTCCTAGCATGGTTCTTTTAATGGACGGCTACAACGAGGTGCCCGTGAGCCTGCGCACCTGTGTCGACGCAGGTGTGTCCAAGTGGGCGTCTTGGCCTGGTGTGCAGGTGGTTACCACCTCCAGAGAGGTGAGTCTTTGCGGCGTACCGCACATGCGGAGCCTCGTGTTGCAGCCGCTCACGGACGACGATGTATGGGAGTTTCTGGGTGAGGCTGCAAATGCTGTGCAAGGTAATGCTTGGCGGTTGATACACACCCCGCTCATGCTTCGGCTCTATGTAGAAACGTATAGGTTCAAGGGCGAGGGTGCTGACTACGTGAGGTGGGAGAAAACAGATAGCGCTGGTCACTTGGTGTGGAACTTTCTGCAAAGGGAGCTATGGAACTGCGTTGAGCACGAAAACTCATACAAGCCTGTAGAGTACGCGATGGCATTCCAGCTCACCCTTCCATACATAAGCTGGAAAATGGAGACCGAATCGCAGTTCTTGATAGACGAAGAGGGATTCCGCAAGCTGGTGGGCGAGGCTTGTTCCGTATGGATGGGGGAGAAGCTGCCAAAAAGATTCGAGTCCATAGAGAACGATGAATTTGGCTATGTTGAGGACCTTGCTGCACAGGGTATGCGTCGAACCGCTGACAGGCAAAGAACGATTCTGACAAGGGCAACCGCATTGGTCGCAGAGCGTACGGACGAGGGTAACAAAAAGAGCTATTCCCTCCTTCACCAAGGCTTTCGCGACTGTTTCGCTGCCCTACATGTAAGAAATGCAATGGAATCGGCTACGGGTATTATTCCTAATGAGCTACGGCAGCATTTGTCTCCATTTGTGAAGGGGTACCTCGCCGACTTATCAACTGACAGCTTGCTCAATACCGTTTGGGATTTAAATCGGCGAGAACATGAAGCAAGCCAAGTCGTTACGGCCAACATTTTGGATACGATTCACAGGAAGAGGGGCGGGGATCTCTCTGCACTGAACTTTGCCGGAATGGACTTGAGCGCGTTCAACCTGTACGGCTATGTTTCGGGAGGTGGAACGAAACTTCCCGACGCGCAGGGATTCGCGCAAACTCGAATATCGCTTGACACCTTGACTCCCCAAGGACATGAGGGGACAGTAAGCTCCATATGCTTCTCGCGCGACGGCGACCTGCTCGCATCGTGTTCCTGGGATGGTGACGTACTGCTATGGGATGTCCATGCCCGAACGGTTATCTCGGCGATTCGCGGTAATGGAACCATGATGCGTGCAGCATGCTTCTCTCCCAAAGGAAACCTGCTCGCGTTCGGTGGCGACTCGGGCACCCTCTTTCTGTGGAATGTGGAGACGGGTTTTCAAAACCAGGATGATACAAAAAAGTTCCGTGCTGTTATAGATAGCGATGGCGGCGGAATAAACGCAATCTGCTTCTCAAAGGAAGGACAATACCTCGCATTTGGCACAAGTCGCGGGATTATCTACCTATACGATGTAGAAGGTTGCGAGTTGCTCGGAAGAAGCACAAGCCGCTATCCAAGCTATGCCGACTCCGTCAATTCCGTTTGCTTTTGCGATAACGAACTCATTGCCTACGCCACACAAGAAGGGTCATATGGGGCTCCGTACCTACTTGAGCACCCAATGGGTTACTGTTTGCTGTTTGAATACGCCGCGGCGACTTCGGTCTGTTTCTCAGCAAAACGGGGGCTGCTGGCGGCGGGATTTCGTAATGGGCTGGTGAAACTATGGCAAGTGGATGGCAACCAAAACAAACCAGTTTTCAGTTACCGGCATGGCTATCATGCGGAGTGCGTCAGTCTTTCGGCTGATGGTAGGGTGCTGGCTTCTGGCTCCATGGACGGAACCGTCCGATTTTGGAGTGTGGAGGCTAGGCGTGAGTTAAAGACTATAAAGGTCGGTATGGGTTGGGTTCGCTCGTTGGACTTCTCGCCTGATGGACGCTTGCTCGCTGCAGGCTCCGACGATGGCTCAATTTGCGTCATAGACGTAGAAGTGGGTGCATTGGTGGCTGAGTTCGGGAGAAAACACTTCCGAGTGGTTTGGGCTTCCTGTGCTTGTGATGGCGCATTGCTCGCATTGGGTTATGACGATGGCGCCGTCCATTTATGGGATGCGCAGCAGAACAAGCAGATTGCAGTGCTGTGGGAAGAGAAGGGCGACCACTTAGCGTCTGGCTGCCTGTCTTTGGATGGCAGATTTCTAGCTGCAAGTACTACAAATGGCGATCTTGTCTTGCGGGATCTCAAACATCGGAAGCGAACGGTTCTGCATGAGGGGAGCGGCACATATGGCTCTGCTGTTTGTTTCTCGCGGGATGAACGTACATTGGCATTTGGATTCAACACGAATGCGAGTCGTGGCACAATCATGATGTTTGACGTCCGTTCTCACGAATGCATATCAAGGTTAGACGAATACGACAGCTCTATCAATTCAATGGCGTTTTCTGCTGACGGTCGCTTGTTCGTTTCGTCTGGCAATGGCGTGCACGTGTTCCGTCCGATGCCTGGCGAATCGTTACGTGACCTAGGATCACAGGAACGGTTGCCGGTGTTGGCTACCAACGGCAAGCCCGACCCCGTAGAAGCGGTGTGCTTCTCGTCGCAACGCGATGTCTTTGCAACGGCATCAGTCCTCAACGGAGTACTTTTGTGGAATCTGGATATATGTGAACAAATCGGGCCTTTGGTCGAACACGAACGCTTGGTTTCTGCCATATGCTTTTCTCCGGATGGGTCGATACTCGTCTATGGTAAACACGATGGCGATATATGCGCATGGGATGTAAGGAATGGCAGGAGGCTCGATAGGGTCAGGGTTGCACATGGATATGTGAGTGCCGTACTCTTTTGCGATGACGGCAAGATGCTTGTGGCGTGCTCCTGGGACGGTAGGGTGTATACATGGAGAATTGGACAAAACACTGACTGCTGGTTGGGAGAATCAAGCAACATAGACATCGTGGCTGGCATTGACGTTGTTGGCCTAAACCTATCACTTGCAAGCATAGACAATGACGAGGACAAAGAGGTTTTGCGCCAGAACGGCGTGAAGGTTTCTTTATAATCTGCCATTAGAACCGACGCATAGCGGCACACTATATCTACGAGTGTGCCGGAATGGCTAGAAGGGGCTTGGCCCCAATCCGCCAAAAATGGCTATGCCAGCAGACGCGCGCGCATGTGCGTCGCCATCTCCTCAAACGTGCGTCGGGTGTCCTCACGCAAGAACCGACGACTCAGCATGCTCTCCAGGTGTCCCTGCTCGACCACGATGCGTCTGCTCTTCTCAAACACGAGCTCCCATGCAAAGCAGATGTGGCCCACCAGAATGTCGGCGGGGTATTGTCGTATGTCGCGCGGAACGGTGCGATGCTCGTAGAACGTTCGCACCACGGCGGGGGAGAGCCTGCTGTTGCGCATGTCCTCATCCGTCACTCCATAGATGTCCTGGATGGGACAGATGCAGTTTACCTTGAGGATGTCGATCTTGTCGGCGTCGCGAAGCACGTCGCACAGCATCCTTGTGCGCTCGTCAAGTCCGTCTGCCAGACGGTAGTCGCTGTGCGTAATAATCGTGGTGCGGATAAGTTCGTCCTCTGAGGGGTCGTCCACGAACTCGCGAATGCGCGGCCCGAGTGGGTCCGCGGCGCCAAACAGCACCTCCGCTCCCAGCCTCGCATGAGGTACTGACACAGAATCGTTAAAGGTGTCGAACCGCCGTACCTGCTCGAAGCGCCCGATGTCGTGCAGAAGGCCGCAAAGCCATGCGAGGTCCTTCTCAGATGGGGAGATGCGCTCACACAACCTGGCTACGCGCAGCGTGTGCGCGACCTTGAGCGCAATGCGCGGGTTGCCGGGGTCGTAAGCTGCCACATAGTTCGTAAAGGCCTCAAGTGCCTGGTGCTTGTCGACTTGCATGCTGGCTCCCTCCTTGCACGTTTGGATACATGGTACAGCGTTTCCTGGGATGGGTGTGCCAAGCCGCTGTGCGCGATGGAGCAGAGCGGGGGAGAGCCGGACGTTATCGTCTGTGACGGGCGCCTGCTGGTGTGCGACTGCTCGAAGGAGTCGCCCTTGCCGCGCAGAAGCCTGTGCTACGACGAGGAGGCGCGGCTTTCTCGCAAGAAGAACCCGCCCGAGTCCAACGCGGTAGAGGAGGCGGCAGGGATGGGTCTCAGGCTGATGACCGAGACGGAGTATCGCCATCTGCAGACGCTTGGCGAGTTTGACCTCAAGACCTCCAGCTGGGTGCTGACGCCGGAAGGCATCCGCGCGCTCGGTGGCGCGATCTTTTGCGAGCGCAGGTACGGCGCGGTCTTCACCTTCCACAACGGCGCGGACTCCTACTACCGTGTCCGCGGCTTCCGCTGCACGCTGGAGCTGGGGTAAGTTGCCTGGCTGGCACACCGTTTC
>JAUMWL010000037.1 GCA_030529665.1 Coriobacteriales bacterium | reverse complement strand
CGACGATGACCAATGGCACATTATGAGCTATGGCTACGCGTAAAACCTAAGCCACCGGTGCGTCCCAGCGTGGGACCTCCACCTTGAGCGTGCGCTCCAGCGCGCGCAGAATGACCTCGTGGTCCAGACCGTCGTTAAGGCCGCTCACTGCAATGGTAGCCACCCAGTCGTCACCCACGCGAATGGGAAATGCGCCACAGGCGGGCACCACGTCGGGGACGCGCGCCCAAACGGCATTCAGGTCGCCAGCAATGGCTGCCTCGAGCTGCGCCCAAGGAGCGGCATGCCCTGCCGCGAGCGTGGCATGTCGCTTGCCCTCGGCGAAGAGCAGATTGCGCTCGTCCTTGTCATCCGCAACCCACTGGAACATGCGAACGCCGTCGCGCTCACGCGTGATGGTTACGGTATAGGCCGACTCGTACTCAGGTACAAGGTCGATTGCCGCCTGCCCGAGCGCCAGCGCCTCGTGGGCGCCAAAGCTTTTGGGATACCTCAATGCACTCTCCTGCTCGAGCAAAACATCCTGCGACACTCGAGCGGCCTCGGGGGTAAGCTGCGGTGTGGGGATGATCTGTGCCATGGTGCTCGCTTCCTTTCTTTATGCGGTCAAAAGACCTACTGGATGCTCAATAGTTTTACCTAAACCCATACTGCGTGTGCGGCACGTAGGGTTCCTCGAGGTAGGCCATCTCGTCGGCCGAGAGCTTGAGTTCGAGCGCCGCGATGGCGTCGTCGATGTAGGCGGTCTTGCTCGCGCCGACGAGCGGGCTCGTGACAACGGGCTTGGCGAGGTTCCACGCCTGGGCGATCACGCTGGTAGACACGCCGTGGCGCTCGGCGAGCTCCCACACGCGGCGGATGATCTCGGCGTCTGCAGAAAGGACGTAGTCGTTCTGCAGCTTGGCCACGCCGTCGGTGCGCTCGTCCTCGGGCTTCTTGGCAAACACGCCGTGCGCGAGCGAGCTGAAGGGCGTGCATGCAATGCCCTGGTCGAGCAGCATGGGATGCATCTCCTTCTCCTCCTCGCGGTAGACGAGGTTGTACATGTCCTGCATGGAGACGAACTTGGCCCAGCCGTGGGCCTCGGCAATCATGTTCATCTTGAGGAACTGCCAGGCGTACATGGCCGACGCCCCGATGTAGAGCACCTTGCCGGAGCGCACGAGGTCGTTCAAGGCCTCCATCTGCTCCTCCATGGGCGTGTCGTGGTCCAGGCGATGCGGGATGTAGAGGTCGATGTAGTCGGTGCCTAGGCGCTTGAGCGAGGCGTCCACCTCGCGGAACAGGGTCTTGCGCGTGACACCCTTTGCGTTGGTCCCGTCGTACATGGGGTAGTAGCTCTTGGTGGCGATGACCGCGTCGTCGCGCACGCCCATCTGCGCGATCACCTTGCCCAAGACCTCCTCGGATGCGCCAAGGCTGTAGTAGTTGGCCGTGTCAAAGAAGTTTATGCCCCGCTCCCACGCATAGCGGATCACCTCGCGGGCCTGGTCCTCGCCGAATCGAACGTCGATGCCGCCGTTTCCGGGACGTCCGAACCACATGCAGCCAAAGCAGATGCGGCTCACGTTTAGGCCGGTGTTACCAAGACGTGTGTACTCCATGATCTGTCCCCTCTCGTTATCCTTGCGATGAATCGCGTAATGGCATGTATCTTCTAGGACTTAACGGATTTGCGTGCCCAAGCAACAGCTTTGCGCGTGGATGACTTGGCATCGGTGCCGC
Organism: Coriobacteriales bacterium; assembly: GCA_030529665.1. Taxonomy (GTDB): domain Bacteria; phylum Actinomycetota; class Coriobacteriia; order Coriobacteriales; family Atopobiaceae; genus RUG440. Next base: position 19,122 of record JAUMWL010000037.1, on the reverse strand, counting down.
GAATGGAGAGGCCGTCGACTACGCGTGCCGCGGGGTAGCTGCGGCGCAGGTCGCCCACGCTGCCGCCGAGGCCGCTCCCCTCGTTGGTGCACAGCGGGGCGATGGTCACGCCCGAAAGGTCGAGCGCGTCGAGGAAGGTCTTTACGGCCATGGGAACCGTTCCCCACCAGTTGGGATAGCCGAGCACGATGGCGTCCACGCCATCCATGGAAGGCAGCGGCCCCTGGATGGCGGGTCGGGCCTTCTCGCGCAGCTCGCGCTTGGCCACATCGGTCGTGGCGTAGTAGTCGGCGGGATACGGATCCACGGTGTCGATCTTGAACAGCGGCGCGTCGAGCGCCTCGGCAATGACCTCGGCCAGAATCTCGGTGTTTCCCTTGGGCAGGTCGATGATGCCGCCGTGGCCGTAGTTTTGGCCGGCACGGGAGAAGTAGGCAACGAGGGTGGACATGATGGGCTCCTTTCGTGGACAACTTTACTGTCCCTATCGTAATGGCATGAAATCTGATAAACAATTCCGATAAGTTCTTGTTATCATTAGTTTTGCTAATGTTTGCACAGGAGCACGAGAGGAGACGACGTGGAGCTCCGCCAGATTCAATACCTGTGCGCCGTGGTGGAGACCGGATCGTTCACCCGCGCCGCCGAGCGATGCCTCGTGAGCCAGTCCGCCATATCGCAGCAGGTCAAGGCGCTCGAGGGCGAGCTGGGCTTCGAGCTGCTCCATCGCCATGGCCGCGGATTTACCGTTACCCCCGCTGGTGAGCTGTTCGCGCGAAAGGCCGCGGCGCTCATCGCCCAGCTCGAGGACCTGCGCTACGAGGCCGAAGGCGTTGCCAACGGCTGGGCCACCACGCTTGCGGTGGGCTACCTCAACCGCTACGAGGGCTGGGAGGTGCAGGCGGCTGTGACCGCATTCGCCGCGCGCCACCCGCACATTCCCGTGCACGCCACGGCCGGCAGCCACGACACCCTCTACCAGCTCATCATGCGCCACGATGTGGACGTGCTCTTCTCCGACCGCCGCCGAGCCCTCTCCGACACTTTCGTCAACCTTCACCTCTTTGACGGCTGGCAGTACGTGGAGGTTTCCGAGGCCTCCCCCGTCGCCTGGGCTGCCGAGCTCACGGTGGCCGAGCTTGCCAACCTCCCTTGTGTCCTGATCGCCGCCGAGGACCAGGAGGAGACGGAGCGCACGTACTACCGCAACGTGCTGGGATTCCGCTCCGACTTCCTATTTGCACGCTCGCGCGAGGAGGGCCGCATGATGGTGGCCGGCAACAGGGGTTTTATGCCCATGGAGACACGCGAGCAAACGCCTCGCATCGGAGCGGCAATCCGCCGCATTCCCCTCGTGGGGCCAAGCGGCCAGCTAAAGAGCGAGTACTACTGCTACTGGCCCCGCGACCGCACCAACAACCTAATCGAGGAGTTCGCGAGCATCCTTGCGGGCATGTTCGAGTCGGCGGAGTAGCAGTTCTGCTCGAGGCGCTTAAGGCCGCGCGCGACCACCGGGCTTTCGACGGCTTCTCGCTCGGCTCGGTGACCACGTTGCTGGAGCTCTGCCACGACTCCGACTACAACCGCTACTTCCTGCCCATGGGCGGGTCGTGCTGGCACTGTGGCGGCTACGACGAACGCCTCCAGAGGACGTCCCCCAAAATGCAAAGGTCATCATCTCATACGAGAGCGATTCCACATGCACTCTTGATTCCAGCTTCTCATTGGCCTCCATTCCCAGCCTAGTGAGCCGATACCTCTGGTTCCTGCTGTGGGGTTTTCGGGAATGGTCATCTCAACCAAGCCTGCGTCGATGGCCTTGCGCAGGTAGAGTTGCCTGAAGCTCTTTGCGTCCAAGAGTCCCAGCAGGCTCCTGAGCTCACGTGCGTCGAGCTCCTTGCTGCCGAGGACGGCGAGGAGCCGTCAATCTGAGGTCTCCCATTGCCTCGTCATACTCCCCTTTTGGCTGCAGGGTCTGAACGGTAACAGCCAGCGATGAACAGGCACCACCTTGCCTGGCCTCTAGAGGGTAGTACGGCCGTAGGCCTTCTCCCAGTTTGCCGTAAACTCATCCATCGCAATGGTTGTGCCTGGATGGGCAACCATGTCGCGTATGGTGTCGGGATTCACGGTAATGGAGGGAACGCCGGCAGCCAGCAGCTTGTGGACCTGGTCCACGTTCTTAAAGCTCGCAGCGCAGACCTTGGCCTCCATGCCGTACTGTGCGAGCGTATGCACGAGCTCCGTCACCTGGCCCACGCCGTCACCGTAGTTGCACATGCGGTTGACGTAAGGCGCGAGGTAGTCCGCACCTGCCTTTGCCGCCCAAAAGGCCTGGTCGGGCGAGTAGATTCCGGTGGCCAGCACGGAGATGCCCTTGGCCTTGATTGCGGGGATGGCGCGCAGGCCCTCGCGTGTGACGGGGATCTTCACAACGATGTTCTTTCCTCCGCGGATGGACGCGATCTTCTCAGCCTCGGCCAGGATGCCGTCGTAGTCCAAGCTCACTACCTGAGCGATGATCTTTTGGTCCTCGGTGAGTACCTCGGCAAGCTCGGAGAAGACCTGCTCGGGCTCCTTGCCGCTCTTGGTAATGATAGTGGGGTTGGTGGTCACCCCATCGATGGGCAGGTATGAGCAAAGCTCGCGAATGGCCTCGATGTCAGCACTGTCAATAAAGAACTCCATGGTTATTTCCTTTCTTCCAAAACGCGTGCAAAGCACGCACACATTTCTTTCTCAGTATGCATGTCGAGCGGTGATGGAGAGGTGTGCCGACGGTCCTTCCCCGCCGCGAGTCGCGCGAAGCGCGTAGCGAGCAGAGCGAGCGCCGAGCGGGCGGTGAAGGGCCGTCGGCACACCACCCCCCTACAGCACCTGCTCCGTGCGGTCGATTATGTCGTCTTGCGTTGCCTTGCTCAGCACGTTGAAGAACGCCGAGTAGCCGGCCACGCGCACAATCAGATCCTTGTGGCGCTCGGGATGCGCCTGAGCGTCGAGCAGTGTCGCACGGTCTACCACGTTAAACTGCACGTGGTAGCCATGCAGGCGGTTGAAGAACGTGCGCAGCATCATCTGCAGCTTGAGCTTGTTCTCCTCGCGGGCGAGCATGGTTGGCGTCACCTTTTGGTTGAGCAGCACGCCGCCCGTGATCTTGTTGATCGGGAGCTTGGAGACTGTCTTGAAGACGGCCGTCGGACCCTGCTTGTCTGCGTTGTGCGCAGGGCTGCAGCCCTCGGCGAGCGGCTCGTGCGCCTTGCGGCCGTCCGGCGTCGCCATGGTGCCCATGCCCTGCCCCACGTTTGCGCTGATCGAGCTCGTTCCGGCATAGCGGATGCCGCCAATTGGCCCGCGGCCAAAGCGCGTGTTGTGGTACTTGGCCACCTCGTCGATGTAGGGCTCATAGCATGCGACGGCCAGGCTGTCCACGTAGTCGTCGTCGTTTCCGTACTTGGGAGCACCATCGATGAGCAGCTGCTGAATGCGCGCGCCCTCCTCGCCAACAAAGTCGTTCTGCAGGGCATCCCACAGCTGCTGGCGAGAGATGACGCCTTCCTCGTAGACGAGCTTCTTTATGGCGGCCAGGCTGTCGGCCATGTTTGCGATGCCCACCTGCAGGCCGCTGATGAAGTCGTAGACGGCGCCGCCCTCCTTGATGGTCTTGCCTCGTGCGATGCAGTCATCGGTGAGGGCAGAGCACAGCACGTCGGGAACATCGCGCTCGGAGGCCTTGTCGATGGCATTCTCCACCACCACCGACCAGCGGCACATCTCGCGTAGGCTAGCGTCCCAGGCGGCCATGAGGTCGTCGAAGCTCTCCCACTCCAGGAAGTTGCCATGACCCTTCACGAAACGCTTGCCCGAGGTGAGGTCCACACCACCGTTCATTGCGCAGAGCAGCAGGCGCGGAAAGTTGATGTAGCTCATACCGGTGCAGCGGTAGCCCCAGCGCCCGGGGACGGCTGTCTCCACGCAGCCGATGGCCGAGTAGTTGTACGCATCGTACTCGCTCACACCCCAGGCTATGAAGCTGGGGATTATGATCTCGTCGTTGTTGAGGGCGGGCATGCCGAAGCCGAGCCTCATGACCTCCACGCACTCGGCAAAGAACGCGGGGTCTAGGTTGGCGTGATATCGCACGGTGAGGTTGGGCTGGGTCAGGCGCGTCTGGGCGACCGATTTCAGCACGAGCCAGCTCATGGGGTTAACTGCATCCTCGTGCGTGTCGGGCGTCTGACCGCCGATGGTGACGTTTTGGTACATGGGGCTGCCGGCCGAGCTGTAGGTGTGCGCCTGGCTGCGAATCTTTTGTACGGTGAGCGTCTTGATCCACAGGTTGGTGAGCAGCTCGAGAGCCTCGCCCTCGGTGATACGCCCCGCAGTGAGGTCGGCCTCGTAGAAGGGGCTCATGTACTGGTCGAAGCGGCCGAACGAGAGGCTGTGCCCGTTGGACTCGATCTGCAGCAGCACCTGGCTAAACCATGCTGCCTGCACGGCCTCGTAGAAGGTCCGCGCGGGCTCGTAGGGAACGCGGGCGCAGGCCGCCGCCATGCGCTCGAGCTCGGCCCTTCGTGCAGGGTCGGCGCATGCGGCGGCTTGCTCGGAGGCAAGATCCGCGTAGCGTTGCGCCCAGCGACGAACGGCAGCGATGACCACGAGGACCGCGTTGTAGAAGACGTACTTGTCAATCGAGTCGGGGTCGGTAAGGTCAAGGGCCTCCTTTGCGGCGCGGGTACGCTCCTCGTATCCGCGCAAGCCGTCGCGCAGCATGCGTTCGTGGTTGATGGCCAGGTGCGCGTCGCCGGCGTTGAGCTTGCCCTCCATGCCAAATACTCCCGTCTCCATAAAGACGGAGACCTCCTCGGGCAGCAGCGCCTCGCCGCGCGACCGCAGGTTGTTGTTCTCCCAAAACGGCGCTATGTCGCGGATGGCCTGCTTGTCCCCCTCGGTCATGTAGAACACGTCGCCGTCGCGCTTCTCGAACTTGTCCAGCTCGTCGATCACGAAGCCAAGCGTGTACTCGGGAAAGACAGGCGCGTTGCCATTCTTTGTGGCCTGGTTTCCGGCGATGAGCGTCTTGTCCTCGATGTAGATGCTCATGTTGTCGAGTACGTGGGCAAAGGCCATGGCACGACGCATTACGGATGGCTGATTGCGCGTCTGACGATAGGACTGCGTGTACAGGATTGCGCGCTCGGCATCGACAAAGGGCTTCTCGTCGAGCACCTCCTCGCGGTAGGCCTGCATGCGTTCGGTAAGGGCTCCAAAGTGCTCACGATTTTCCATAAGTCGTTTCTTTCTCTCTCGGAATCGTATTTATTTACGTTCGTAAATTATAATATGAGCTGAGTGAAGTATTGTCAAGAAAAAATTTCGTCCATTCTGCTATTTACTTTCGTTCGTAACTTTTGTTAAGATTGAGCGGAGCAAATGAGAAGGACAGCGTGTCGCCGACGACGAGCGCTTGCATAGACAGGAGATCAGGAGAGCCTTATGCATACCGCAACCGTCTTCAACATCCAGAAGTTCAGCCTCAACGACGGGCCTGGCATCCGCACCGTCGTCTTTTTTAAGGGATGCCCGCTGCGCTGTGCCTGGTGCGCCAACCCCGAGAGCCAGCAGCGTGCGCCGCAGCTGGAATGGAAGGAGAGCGCTTGCATTGGGTGCGGGTCATGTCTAGCCGCCGCACCCAGTGCCAACGCCGTGGAATACTCCGGCAAGATCCATGTGGACGTGCGCGCCTTGAGGGGTGATGCACCCGAGGCGCAGGCCGCCGTACGCGCATGTCCAACACATGCCCTCACCTGCACGGGAGAGACCAAGACCGTAGACGAGGTCCTAAGAGTCTGCCTGCAGGACCAACCGTTCTACGAAGAGTCGGGCGGCGGTGTTACGCTCAGCGGTGGCGAGGCGCTCATGTGGCCGGACTTTTGCGAAGAGCTGCTCGGCGAGCTGCGCGCGCATGGAATCGACACCTGCATCGAGACCGAGGCGCATGTGGCTCCGGAGGTCTTTCGGCGCATCGCTCCCCTGCTCGACCACATGCTCGTGGACCTCAAGCACGTAGACCCCAACAAGCTGCGCGATCAGGCACATGCGCAGGCGGACCTCATGCTCGAGAACCTCCGCTGGGCCTTGGCGCATCACGCGGACGTCTTGCCACGCACGCCCGTTGTTCCTGGCTTCAACAACAGCCTCGACGACGCCCGCGCAATGGCCCGGTGGCTGCGTAGCGCCGGCGGCACGCGCGTGCAGTTGCTGCCGTTTCACAACTTTGGCGAAGGAAAGTACGCGCTGCTCGACATGGCGTATGCGCTGCAGGGTGTGAGGAAACTGCGCGAGGATGACCTCGAGGACTATCGGCAGGCCTATTTGGCAGAGGGTGTCGTGGCCTTCTTCTAGCAGTGTGTCGATGCCTCCGTCCCCGTGACGCACACGACAACGCCCGAGCGTTCGAGGCTTTGCCGCCTTTCGTCGGAGATGCGCCCGTCCGTAATAACGCTAGTCCTCTTTCCTGGCAAGCGCATCGGTATGGCACCTCGTTGGCCGAACTTCTCCGACTCGGTGAGCACGACCACCTCGGCAGCCGACCCCGCCATCGAGCGCACGGCATCGGCACGCATCTGATCGGCATTGGTAAAGCCAACGTTTTCGATCCAACCATCGGCACCTATAAAGAGTCGGTCGACGTAGAACTCCTGTGCGCAGGTATGCACGAGCGGTCCCACCATCACCTGTGAGTCACGCTGATAGGTACCACCCAAAAGAACGCAGGTTACCCGAGAGCTGTCGCGCACGTAGTTGGCGATAAAAGCGCTGTTGGTGACGATGGTCACCCCGTTGGAATGGTCCGCCAGCTCGCGTGCGAGCAAGGCACAGCAGCTGCCGCTCTCCAACATGATGGTGTGGCCATCTGGCACGAGCTCGGCCGCCTTGCACGCGATGAGGCGCTTCTCCTCGTAGTGGTATGCGAGCCGTCCGCCCACGTCGTTGGGATTGGCCAGCTGCGCAAACCCATGAACGCGCTGCACGAGACCCTTGGCCTGCAGGGTGTCTAGGTCCTTGCGCACGGTGACCTCCGACACGCCGAGCAGCTGAGAAAGGTGGGCAACCTCAACCTTGCCTTGTGAGGTTAGAATTTCTAGAATCTGGTTGTCTCGCTTTGCCATTGCTTTCCTCTGCGCAAAAAACTGTTTCTAACGCAATCAAGTATAGCAGTGTTCGTAATGGATTGTGTCAGGGGGGACGGAGGTGTTGACACACTCCGACTTCCCGTAACACGAACACGTAGCTTTTTGGTATAAATGCTTCAATTTGGCAGTGTTTTAGAAAGGAACTGACATGAGAACGGAACTAGCGGGCAACACGCTCACGCTCTATCCCGAGGGGCGCGTGGACTCAAAGAATGCGGGCGACTTTGAGAGCGATGTAATGGCGGCCATAGATGCCGCCCCGGGAGCATCTGTGGTAGTTGATGTCAACAATCTCGAGTATGTGTCGTCGGCAGGCCTACGAGTGTTCATAAAGGTCATGAGACGTGCAAATGGCAAGCTCACGGTGATCAACGCATCACCGGAGGTCTACGATGTCTTTGAGGTTACAGGCCTCAGCGAGCTCATGGAAGTAAAGAAGCGCCTTCGTGAGATATCCGTCGATGGTTGCGAGCTCATAGGTCAGGGTGGCTACGGCAAGGTCTATCGCCTGGACGATGAGACCATCGCAAAGATCTACATTCCGGGAATGAGCCTCGAGTTTGTGGAGCACGAGCGCGACATGTCCCAAAAGGCCTTCCTCATGGGCGTGCCCACGGCCATCTCGTACGACGTGGTGAAGTGCGGCGATTGCTATGGCGTGGTATTCGAGATGCTCGATGCCAAGACCACGGCGCAGATCATCGAAGCCGATCCGACGAAGATTCCTGAGGTCTCGGCTGGCAGCGCGAGGATGCTCAAGGAGCTCCATCAAATCACACCTGGCCCGGGCGCAGGCCTGCCCAACCGCAAGCAGCAGTTCTTGGACTGGGTTGATTCTCTCGCTGAGCGCATAACGGAAGAGGAGGCAGTAAAGCTCAAGGCATTCATCAATGCCATCCCCGACCGCGACACGTTCCTGCATGGCGACTACAACGCAAAGAACATCATGCTGCGCAACGGCGAGTACCAGCTCATCGACATTGGCGACGCGTCGGTTGGCCATCCCATATTCGACATTGTGGGCCTCATGCTTGTGTATATCATCCTGCCAAACTCCCAAGGCGGCAGAAGCGCCGAGGAGCGTCGGGGGCTTTTGGGCTTCGACTTTGAGTACGCTCCGCAGGTGTGGGGCACCATGTGCGCAACCTACTTTGGCCTTCGCTCGCAGGAAGAGATTGCCAATAAGACCAAGCAGCTCATGCCGTACTGCATACTTCTTATGGTGTATCAGTCGATGAGGATTGCTGGCGCAGACGAGCAAACGCTCCAGGCGCGCGTCGATGGCCTGCTGCGTCCACGTCTGCTGCCGGCCATCGAGGCCGCTGAGCCACTGGACTTCTAGCGAAGATGTGAGCGGCCCCATGACATCGTGTCAGGGGCCGCAGCTGGACGGTGCCGGTAATCAAAGACAGTGTGTCATTGCCTCCGTCCCCGTGACACACAAGCGATGGTATTAGATGTCCAGCGCAGCGTGATAGCCCCAGTAGACTGCATTGGTAATGGTGCCCACGCGTGCGGCGTCACCGATTACGCGCACGAACGGGGCGGCGTTCAACAGGGCCTCTACGGTAGCGGTGCGCGAACGCTGGCCCAAGGCACAGATGAAGCTGGCACCCGCTACCAGCACCTCGTTGCCGTCTGCCTCGCACCACACGCCTTCGTCCGTTACGCGCAGAGCACAGTGACTTAGGCGAACGTCAATACCCAGCTGGGCAATCTGCGCCATGAGCAGCGGACGATGGCGCACGTTGGCATCGGGTGCCAGAACATCGCGCATCTCGACCAAACTCACACGCTTGCCCTCCTGTGCCAAGTGCACGGCGCACTCGCAACCAGCAAGGCCGCCGCCCATAACGACCACCTCGTTGCCGACCTTGTCCTTCTCGCGATAGTAGTTGTTGACCACGACAACGTTGCCTGCGTCGAGTCCGGGGATGGGAGGCACGAGCGGCTCGGAGCCCACGGCCACTATGAGCGCATCGGCCCCCAGCTCCTCCACCAGCTCGGGCGTGGCCTCGGTGGAAAGCCGGATGTCCACGCCGGCCTGGCGACAGAATCGCTCGTAGGTGCCGGTGAGCTGGTACATCTCGTACTTAAAGGGCAGTGCCTGCTCGCTCTTTAGGATGCCGCCAAGCTCGTTCTCCTTCTCGAGCAGAATGACGTCGTGTCCGCGACGGGCGGCCGTCCAGGCAGCATAGAGTCCGCTGGGGCCACCGCCTGCCACCACAACCTTGCGTCGGCGTTCTGGTGCCACGGGGATAACCTCGTCACCTTCCATCTCGCGCCCAATGATGGGGTTGACGGTGCAGCGACGCGTGCTTGTGGCCGCACGCTCGGCCATGCAGGTAAAGCAACGCAGGCACCGCACGATGTCATCGGCACGGTTCTCCACCACCTTGCGCGGCAGGTACGGATCGGCCAGCAGCGCACGGCCCATGTAGACGACGTCCGCCTTGCCCGAGGCTATTATCTCTTCCATCTGCGCGGGGTCATTGAGCCCACCCAACGTGGCCACGGGCACGCTAACGTGCTTCTTTATCTCGGCGGCAAGAAAGACGTTACGGCCATGCTCCTCAAACATGGAAGGATGCGTTATACCAAAGGTCTTTTGGTAGGTTCCGGCGCTCACATGCAGCAGGTCGATGTAGGGCTCGAGCTGCCGGGCAATGCGTACGCCCTCGTCCACGTCGTAGCCACCATCACAAAACTCGGCCCCGCTCAGGCGGAACTCGATGGGAAAGAACGGTCCAACGGCCTCACGCACGGCCTTGAGCACGCGGATAGCAAAGCGGCATCGGTTCTCGAGACTGCCGCCGTACTCGTCGGTACGATGGTTGAACAGCGGCGAGAGGAACTGGTTGATGAGCCAGCCATGGCCGCCGTGGATCATGAGCATTTCAAAGCCTGCGCGCTTGGCAAGCCCTGCCACGTGGCCGTATACCTCTACGATCTCGTCAATCATCTCGTGCGTGAGGGCGCGAACAGCAACCCCATCCGCACGTACGCCATCGGAGGGACCCCACTGAGCGAGGCCATGCTGCTTGGATTTGTCGGTCATGTATGTACCGGCGAACTGGCCCGAATGCGAGAGTTCGAGCGAGGGGATGGCTCCATGGCGACGGATGGCGTCAGCTGTGTAGGTGGCGCAAGCGAGCGAGTTGAGGATGGACTCGTCCAAGTGATAGGCATGGCTTCCGTCTGTGGCTGGATGCACCATGAGCTCGGAGACCGTGACCGCCGCAGCGCCGCCCTTGCCACGCAGCTCGTAGAACGCCGTGGACTTGGGCCCTATGCAGCCGTCGTTGGCGATGTCGGTACCACCCATTGGAGCCGAGAACATACGGTTGCGGAAGGTGGTGCGGCCCAGGGTGATGGGGCTACTGAGGTGCGGATACTGTCTTTGCATGATGGTTCCTTTCCACTGGCTGTCCACATCACAAACTATACTACTTTGCATGGCATTCCCGCGAGATGCAGCGGACTTTTGGCAAGGGGGATCCCACACTCTTTTGCACCAAGCCTGGCAGCGACATGGGACAGAAGTCTGTAGCCGTCACCGCAAAGTCTGTAGTTCCTGAAAGCCTTGCTACGAATAATGATGCACTGACCTGCGATTATGCAAGCGGGCTGAAAACACGGGTACAGACTTTGAAAGCCGGGCTACAGACTTCTGAGAGGCGGGTACAGACTTTGCGAGAGAACCGTCACAAGCAAAGGGACCCCGCCGAACCGTGCCGACGGGGTACCGACGTAAGGGGGCCTTCAGGCAGGCGCTCGGTAGCGAGGCGATGCGGGCGGGGCCGCGCCACGCGCCAAACCTGTATGGGCCGCGCCGCTTGGCGGGACATGTATCCCGCGTTACGGTTGACCTGTCACTGTATTTCTAGGCGCCCATAGAGGTGCGTGCTGCCATGTCCTCCGCCTCAAGCGCTTGGCACAGACGCTCGTAGTGCAGAAAGACGCCCTGGTCGGCGAGCTCGGCAATCTCTTCCCAGCTCGCCAGACGGAAGTCAACCGCCTCGCCGTCCAAAAGGCGCACGTCGGACTCGTCGAAGTCCAGATGCAGGTGATAGATGTCAACGAAGTAGTTGTCGCCACGCTTGAGGTCGACGTTCTCGTAGCTATAGACGGGCGCGGGCACCTCTCCGGTCACCTTTAGCCCAACCTCCTCAGGGACCTCGCGCCGCACGGCCTGGTCCGATGTCTCACCCGCGCGCACGCCGCCACCGGTCACCTCCCACCAACCGGCTGCCCAATGCTTGTCAAGCGAGCGCTGCGTAATGAGGAACCGCCCGCGCATGTCCTCAATGAGCGCCAGCACGTAGAGCATGTACTGCCCCTCGTGCAAAAAGGCCCCCTCGCGGGCAATGGTCTCGCCCGTGGGCTGTTTGTTGCTGTCGTATATGTCGATCATCTCTTGCATGGCGGCATCCCTTCGTTTTTCGCTGCCCGCCATTGTAGGCGGTATGTGCATGGCCTGGCAAATGTCTCCAAAGTTCGTTACATCATCGTGACGTGAACCTCAGTGTGTCAGTGCCTCCGTCCCCGTGACACACTTTGGGGACACACCTCTTCGAGGCATGTCCCCATTGTTCCCTCCCCAAACGACTCGATTCGACAATCGTTTAGGGTCACACCCCTACTTGCCCAAGGCCCATGCGCAAGGGCTACTCGAAGGAGACCTCCCACAGGTCGGGCGCGCCAAAGGCCTCGTCCTGCGCGGCGCTGAACCAGCGACCGTTGGTGACGTTTTGCTCCACAAGCGTCTTTACTTCGTCGGATACGGTGTCATCCTGCCTCATGGCCTCAATTATCTGGTCGTAGGTGGAGCTCACGTCCTTTACCTCCACCACGGCCTTCTTCTTTGTGCCGTCGAGCACGAGCGAGACCTTGTTGTCCGGCGTCCAGGGCGTCCACTCCAGCTCGCCGTCCACCTCGGGCTTCCCGTCGGGAGACGCGAGGAAGGCCTTTAGATAGGCGTTGAACTTCTCGGCCATCGCCACGGCGCTCTTTGTGATGGGCTCCCCGCCAGACCCCGGGCGCGTGAGGTGCTTGAGCGCCTCGGGTCCCAGCACCCCCTGCTTTACGGCCTTCATGTAGAAGCTGGCCGTTGCCACCACACAGTTGGCCTTCGTCGCCGCCAAGTCGCGGGCAAACGTGTTGCTGTTGTATATGGGCTGAGGCATCAAGATTCCGCCACGTGCCAGAGGCATAAACGTGCACACGCGCTCCCCCGTCATGTGCGTGAGGGGGATGCACTGGAAGTTGCGCTCGCCCACTACGTTTTGGGTGTCGAGGCCGGCATGCATCTCCAGGTACGTGTTTAGGGAGCTCTCCTTGTAGACAACGCACTTGTGGTTGCCGGTCGTGCCGCTGGTGTAGTAGTAGCTGGTATCGCGATCGAGGTCTGTTGGGCCGTAGGGCAGCGGCAGGTCGCTCTTGGCACCGGCCTGCTTCAAATCGTCGAGCTTTATGAACTCCACGCCCTTTATCTTGTCGAGGTTCATGAGGCAGTTGGTGATCTGCTCTATGTCAAAGACCTCCTGCATCTTCTTTGGCATCTCGGAGGTGTCCATAAAGAGGCCCTTTCGGTCCTCCAGCGGGTAATCGTCGAGGCTCATGACGATTACCTTCTTTATACCGCCCGCTTCCAGATGGTCCACAAAGTACGGGAGGAAGGCATCGAGCGTCACGATTATGGATGAGTCCTTTTTGCGATGTAGGAAAGAAAGTCATACTTGAGGTTGAGGAAGTTCACGTTGTTGCTGATGGCCTCCAAAAAGTCGACCGCAAACAGCACCATGGTGTTCTCGACGCTCACCGGCATGCACAGGGTGACCACGTCGCCCTTTTGCACACCCGCCAGCTTAAGCCCCCTGGCGTAGGCGTCGCGCAAGCCGGGAAGCTATCCGTAGGTAATGTGGGTGCCAAAGAAGTTGATGGCGACGCCGTCCAGGTTGTCCTGGTTGAACGTCATGTCACCTGTTTTGGCTGCCCAGCGCGTGACGGCCGGACGCATTGTCCAGTCTTGCCATGACGCGCTTAGGGCTTATCCCAAGTACGTGCGATAGAACTCCTCGAGCTTGTCCCAGGGAATGGCGCCAGACTCGCCGCCATCGTAGAGGTCGGTGTGGGAGGCACCATCAATGATGAGCAGCTCCTTGTTGTTTGCATATGCGTTGCCCTCCACCATGTTTGCGTAGGCGTCGCGACCAAAGTAGCAGGAGTGCGCGGCGTCGCCGTGCATCACGAGCACTGCCGAACGGATCTCGTTGCTGTAGCACAGGATGGGCTGGTTAATAAACGACTCGCAGCCTATAACGTTCCATCCGCCGTTGGAGTTGAGCGAGCGGGGATGGTAGCCGCGTTCGGTCTTGTAGTAGTCGTAGTAGTCGGCAACGAACTTGGGCGCGTCTGCAGGCAGCGGGTCAACCACGCCACCACCGAGGGCGTACTCGCCGGCCTCCAAGTCTGCTAGGCGCTGGGCGCACATCGCCGCGCGCTTGGCGTAGCGGGCCTCCTCGCTGTCCTCGGCGTCGAAGTATCCGTTGGCGTTCACACGGGTCATGTCGTACATGGTGGAGACCACGGTCGCCTTAATGCGGGTGTCGAGCGCGGCGGTGTTGAGCGCCATGCCTCCCCATCCGCAAATGCCGCAGATTCCCACGCGCTCTGCGTCTACGCGCTCGTGGAGCGAAAGAAAGTCCACGGCGGCCATAAAGTCCTCGGTGTTGATGTCGGGCGAGGCCATGTAGCGAGGCTGTCCGCCGCTTTCGCCGGTAAAGGACGGGTCGAAGGCCAGCGTCACAAAGCCGCGTTCAGCGAGCGTTTGGGCATACAGGCCGGAGCACTGCTCCTTAACTGCGCCAAAGGGGCCGCACACGGCGATTGCGGCGAGCTTGCCTTCGCCAGCCTTGGGAATGTACAGGTCGGCGGCGAGCGTAATACCGTAGCGGTTGACGAAGGTCACTTTGCTGTGGTTAACGAGATCGCTCTGGAGAAAGGTCTTGTCCCAGTCCTGCACGAGGGTGAGCTGAGCGGTCCTTATCATGTCCTGTCCTCTCTTTTTGGGGCGATGGTTCCTTGGCTATAGTTTGCCAGCTTCGACGAACATAATCCAATTGGTATTGTTTATGCTCTACCATGCAATATGGCTATGGCCAAGGGCAGGATGCGCGCATAGGACTCGCAAACCGGCACGGCATCGGGTGAGCTAGAATTGACTGCAAGTGGACCACAAGGGAGAGGACAGGGTCGCATGAAGGTGCTTATGATCAACGGCAGCCCAAATCCAAAGGGCTGCATCGCCGAGGCGTTCAACATCATGGCAGAGGAGTTTGCGGAGGCAGGAATCGAGTGCGAGAAGGTGCTGGTAGGCAACAAGGACATTCGAGGCTGCATCGCCTGCATGAGGTGCCGCGAGCTGGGCAAGTGCGTGTTTGACAAGGACATCGTCAATGAGTGCGCGCCCAAGCTCGACGAAGCCGACGGTCTTGTTATTGGCAGTCCCGTATACTATGGCAACCCCAACGGCACGTTGCTCTCGTTTATGCAGCGCCTGTTGTACAGCTCCGCGACCGACCTGCGCATGAAGGTTGGTGCCAGCGTGGTGAGCTGTCGCCGTGGCGGAAACAGCGCCACCTTTGAGGCGCTCAACCAGTTCTTTGGCATCTCGGGGATGCCAACCGCCGGTTCCACCTACTGGAACGACGTGCATGGCTACACGGGCGAGGACGTCCACGCCGACGCCGAGGGCGAGCAGACCATGCGCAACCTCGCGCGCAACATGGCCTTTATGATGAGGGCCATCGCCGACGGACGCGACACATACGGTATCCCGGAGCGCAACAAGGTAACCTTTACCAACTTTGTGCGTTAGCGTGTGGCTCAAAGAAGGGGCGCCTCAAGCGATTCGCCTGAGACGCCCCTTATGCTTTTGGGAGCATCCCCCCTCGGCTACGTTTTGTGGCGACGAGCCACCTGGCTAGATCGCCAAGCCCGCAGCGTAGGCCTCCTTGCCCGCCACGAGCGCGTTGCCCGCCTTTATGGCGCTGCCGACCACCTGCACGTCGTCGCATACCTTGCGAGCGGCCTCTTCGAGCGGGTTGTACGCGCGGTAGCCAAAGCCGCTCACGACCAGGCCTGCCGGAAGCTTGTGCTCGCCCTCGGCGTCCTCGTACACTACGCCATCGGCCTCGATGGCCTTTACGGTGGCCTTGGTCTTCCACTGCACGCCGGCCTTGGCCATCATCTCGATGAGGCACACCTTGGTAAAGGGCATCATGTCCATGAGGATGTCGTCCTGCATCTCGAGCACGGTTACGGGCACGTGCGGGAGCAGCACCTCGGCGATGTAGTCGGCCGTCTCGCAGCCGACCTCGCCTCCGCCGCAGACCACGATTGGCGCGTCCTTAACCTCGACTTTACCAAGCAGCACGTCCTCGGCGGTCGCAACGTTGGGCCCATCGATGCCGGGCACGGGCGGCACCAGCGGCTTGGCGCCTGTGGCCACGATGATGGCATCCGGCGCAAATTCGCGCATGGCGCCCTCGTCTACCTCGCAGCCCAGGTGCACGGGCACCTCAAGCTCCTCGAGGCTCTTGCGCAGGCTGCTGACGAACGTGGTGAGCTCGCCCTTGCCCACGGGAAATGCCGCCGAGCGGAACTGGCCGCCCAGGTGCTTGCGCGCCTCAAACACCTCGGGCTTGTGTCCGCGCAACGCGAGCGTCTCGGCGGCGATGAGGCCGGCCGGGCCGCCTCCAATCACCATGACGCGCTTGGCCTCGGCGACCTTGGCAAGGTCGCTCTCGAACTCGCGGCCGCAACGCGGGTTAACCAGGCAGCCTGCCTGGTCGTCCATGAACAGCGGCATCTCGCAGCCCTGCAGGCAGCCGATGCAGTAGCGGATGGCCTCGGTGCGACCCGCCCTGGCCTTTGCCGGCAGGAAGGGATCGGCCAAAGAACCGCGCGCCATGCCAACAAAGTCCGCCTTGCCCATCTTGAGGAGCGTGTCGGCCATCTTGGGGTCGTTGATTCTGTTGGCCACGATCACGGGAATGCTTACCAGGCTCTTTATCTGCTGCGCGCGTTCCATGTTTAGGGCGTGGTCGGTAAACATGGGCGCGATGATCTGGTCCTTGGGGTGGCTGGCATACATGCCGTTGGACACGTGGATGGCGTCGAAGCCGATCTCCTCAAAGTGACGGCACAGCTCGTAGCTCTCGGCCTCCGTGCGTCCGCCGGTGACAAAGTCCATGGACGAGAGGCGCACCTGAATGGGGAAGTCGGGGCCAACCTGGGCGCGCATGGCCACCATGATCTCGTCCACGATGCGCACGCGGTTGTCAAAGCAGCCGCCGTACTCGTCCACGCGGCGGTTCACGGCGGGCGACAGGAACTCGGCCAGCAGGTAGCCGTGGGCGCAGTGCAGCTCTACGCCGTCGTAGCCCGCGTCCTTGGCACGACGTGCGGCCGTGCCGAAGTCCTCCACGAGCTGGTGGATCTCGTCCACGCTCATCTCGCGGGCCTGGAACTGGCACATGGGATCCTTGGTGGGACTCGGCGCCACGGGGGTCTGTCCGCCGTTGGCGGCAGGCGTGGTCTGGCGTCCGGGATGATACATCTGTGCAAAGATCTTCGAGTCGTACTTGTGCACGGCCTCCGTCACGCGACGGCTGCTGGCCACATGTTCCTCCTTCCAAAAGCCGGGAATGCGGCTGTAGCCCTTGCCGGCAGGCTGAACGCAGTAGTCCTCGGTAATGATTAGGCCCCAGCCTCCCTTGGCCTTCTCCTCCATGTAGGCCACGTACTGGTCGGTGATCATGCCATCATGGGTGCAGTAGTTCATAACCATGGCGGGCACCACCAGGCGGTTGGGAATCTCGCACGTACCGATCTTCATGGGTGAAAACAAGGTTTCAAGCTTCATAAGACATCCTCTCTTTTGTGTGCTTACCGCTACGATTAGCATAAGGGTGGGGGTAACCCCAGGTCAACGAATGAATGCGGAACGACGAGTTTGTGAGGAGCGGTGGTCGTGCGCTACACACAAAAGGACCTTTGCCAGGCGTTTGACATAAAGCGCGACACGCTACGGCATTACGAGCGATTGGGCATCATTCGGCCACAGATAGATGCCAAGAACGGCTACCGTTACTACGACGACTGGCAGATCAACCTTTTGTGGGAGTGCAAGCGCTATCAGGCCATGGGGTTTAGCCTCGCGCAGGTGTACGACATTCTTCATCGCAGCTCGCTCGACGAGGTAGAGCACTCAGTCGAGACGCGCCTCAACCAAATGGAGCGCGAGCTTGCGTATAAGGCCATGGCACTCAAGTGCATGCGTGAGTACAGAGAGATGCTTTGCGGCATGGAGGCTCGTTTGGGACGCTACGAGGTGCGCACGTTTCCCGCGTTCCGATTCGTGCCACGTCGCAAGGTGCACGACCTGCTCTTTGACGAGCGCCTAAGCGAGGCGGGCAGCTTTGCGAACAAAAACCAGGCGGTGTGCCTGCCGCCCATGGCATACTTTCCCAACGCGCATGAGGAGCGCTACTTTTGGGGCTTTGCAATGACGGTGGAGCGCTACGAGCGGCTCGATGGACCAGCGAGTGGGTTTATTGAGCTTCCCTCGGGTAGGGCGCTTAGCACCTGCGTGGATGCAGGCGAGCGTTGGGGGTTTGGACAACAGCTCTTTGAGGGCCTGCTCAACGAGGCCGAGCGTCTGGGAGGGCATCCCGCAGGACCATTGTATGGCCTGCTGCTTTCCAGAACCTACGACACCTCGGGATCGTATCACCGCTATGTTGAGGCGTACCTTCCCCTGGCCGACCAATAGCACAGGAGCGAATGACCCCGGCCAATCTGACTGATGGGTTAGTTCTCGTAGCCTATCCTGTTGACAATGGCCAAGTGCTTGCGCACCCAAGCGCTGTGCTCCGACTCACACTCCACGACGCATTCCACCAGCCTTTTTGCGAGATGCGGGTGCAAACCATTTGCCCCGCACGTGTTCGCCCGTGCCAAATGCGTTACTCCGCCGGTTCCCACTTGCAGCGCACCGGCAAGACGATGGTGCCCGTCTTCTTGAGCTCCTTAATGGCCTTGTCCGCGACCTTGCGGTCCAAACCAAAGAGCATGAGTTAGCGTGGCTTGGTGGCTTGCCCTTTTTCAACGTGAGTTAGCCACTTCGGGCCAATATGCACCATCGATTCGGCAACTGGTAAAAAGGGGGGTCCAATTTGCGGCTCTTACACCAAAGGCGCTGGAACGATGGGCAACATGGCAAAGCGCCCACAGAGTCTGCGAGGGGTTGCGCCTCCGGCAAGGGCGGGCGAGCTTGGCCACTGGGTTGCCCGGACGGCCCGGGCTGCATAGGTGCCGAACTGGCACTCGGCCACCTTGGTCGGCGTGGCCTCCTCGCCCAGGCGCACGTCCACGTTAGCCACCCGCAGCTCGCGCTGGTACCAGGCATTCAGCTCCGCCACCTCGCGCGGAATGCGCAGGCGGTTCTCCAGGCTGCCACCGTACTCGTCGGTGCGATGGTTCATGAGCGGCATGGCAAACTCAACCAGCAAATGTCCCCAGTGGATGGCGTGCACGTCCACGCCAGCAAAGCCCGCTTGCTGCACTACCTTGCACGCCTCCGCGAAGTGAGCCATCTTGGCCTCGATCTCGTGGGCGGTGAGGGCGCGGGTCTTGCGGCTGGGGTCCCACAATATGGTGAGCTCGCTCGGTGCCGAGAGGCCCGCGTTGCGACCCAGTCCAAATGCAACCTGCACGAACATCTTGGCACCGTAGGCCGCAATGCGAGCGTTTATCTCCTGGCCGGTGCGCACGTCTGCCAGCGCCTTTCCCACAATGAGCTCGTTGTGACCTATGCCCGAAAGACCGGGACTGTACACCTCAGCCGTGTCGAAGAATGTGCACC
>JAUMWL010000158.1:3013-6350 GCA_030529665.1 Coriobacteriales bacterium | reverse complement strand
CCCTCCTCGCCACCCGGCACGCCAATCGTCTGGGCATGGAAGGCCACGTTCTCGTACTCGTCCTGCGACACGTAGCACCCCACTGCGGCGGCCGTCGCATTGTGGTCCACAAAGACTTTCGTGTTCCACAGGCTTTCAATGGCGGCACGCATGTCAAAGCGATCCATCCCGCCATCTTCGTGAAGCCGCACCACTATGCCGTTGTCCACCATCTCTGGCACGGCAATTCCCACCGCATCAAACTCGTTGACCTTCCAGCCTTTAAGACGAAGCGTGGCAGCCAAGTCCTCGAGCGTCTGGTTGTCGAAGGCCCTTCGCACCAGCATGCCCGAAGCGGCAAACTTGCCCTTGTCGAGCACGCGATACGACAGCGTTGGCTCGTCCTCTCGGTGGATATAGCTCAGCGCCAGCACGCGCTTTGTCTTGTTGAAGTCGCGTGCGACATGCAGCTGCATGTCGTCGGAGGATGCGCGGCTTCCCGAAAGCACGTCCGTAACGATTCGCAGCGCCGCGGGGGCGTCATAGGCACCAAAGACCTTGCCCGGAAGCTCGATGACGGGGGTGTTGGGAAGTGCCTCCACCACCTCTTTGCGCTGATATCCCACCTGAGGTGCCATGAGGACGGCAGCGTACTTCGACCCCTCCACCTTGGCCTCTTGGATTGACTTGGCGCTAAACTCGTAATCCAGCCCCAGGCTTTTGGCGCGCTCGTTAAGCTTCATGGCAAAGAACGTTGTTGTCATGCCACAGCTGCAGCACAGAAGGACCTGACGAGTTTGGTGATGCGTAAGGTCGTATACCACGCTCGCCATCTCGTCAAAGAGCATCTGTGCTCGCGTGAGGTCCTCCAACTCAAAGTGAAGGAAGAATGCAGGCTCGCTGTCAAGCACGCGCTCGAGCCTAAGCTCAACGATGCATACGCCGTCTATGTCGTAGAAGTTCACACAGCCGTGCACGAGTTCGCCTGCAATGTTTATGGCGTTGTCGTTGCCCGCAGACATCGTGCACCCCTCGAGGTCCTGCTCAAATACCCATGCACGATATGCGCTTGCCAGCTCGTTTAGCTCACCCATGCAAAACATCCCCGTCAGTGCGTCCAGTCTTAGCCAAGGTCCTTAAAGTGGAAGCTCCGCTTGCCAGTTGCGTAATCGCCCACTATATGGTCGGTGCCATAGATCTTGTATTTGTAGGTAACAAGACCTTCCAGTCCCACGGGACCACGGGCATGGAGCTTGCTGGTGGAGATGCCCACCTCGGCGCCAAAGCCATAGCGGAAGCCGTCGGCAAAGCGGGTGGACGCGTTGCAGTACACGCCGGCGGAGTCAACGAGCTGCATAAAGCGCTCGGCGACACCGGCGTTTTGGGTAACGATGGCATCGGTATGGTGCGAGCCGTGGGCATTTATGTGGTTGATGGCCTCATCCACATCATCAACGAGCTTGATGGAGACTATGAGGGCCAGATACTCAGTGTCCCAATCCTCATCGGTGGCAGGCTTGCAGTCGGCAATGGCACGCACCTCGTTGGTACCACGCACCTCAACGCCCTCGGCTTCGAGCGCCGCAACGAGGGCGGGAAGCACCGCTGGCGCCAGCCCGCGGTTTACGAGCACCGTTTCCACGGCGTTGCAGGCGGCCGTGTACTGCACCTTGGCGTCCACCACGATGCGCACGGCCTTGTCCACATCCGCGTCCTTGTCTATATATATGTGGCATATGCCGTCCGCATGGCCCATAACGGGAATGCGCGTGTTGTCCATGATGTAGCGCACAAAGGCGTTGGATCCGCGAGGGATAAGAAGGTCCACCGACTGGTCGCAGGCCAAGAGCTCGCCAATCTCCTCGCGTGCCTCCACCTGGTAGAGGCATTCGGCAGGAAGCCCAGCACCCACGGCGGCATCGTAGATTACCGTAAAGAGCGCCTTGTTGGTGCGCATGGTCTCGCTTCCGCCCTTGAGCAGCGCACAGTTGCCGCTCTTTAGGCACAGGGTGGAGATTTGCACCAGCGCGTCGGGGCGCGCCTCAAAGATGACGCCTATAACGCCGATGGGGCACGACTCACGTACCAGCACCAAGCCTTCATCCAGCTCGCGGCGAAGGAGCACACGACCCACGGGATCAGGAAGACCTATGAGGTCGGAGATGCCCGCACACACGTCTGCCAGCTTGCTCTTGTCAAACTTGAGACGCTTTATTACGGCAGGTGCCACGCCATCCTTCTGTGCAGCCTCGAGGTCCAGCTTGTTGGCGGCAAAGATCTCGTCCTGGTTTGCAAGCAGCGCCTCGCGTATGGCGCCAAGCGCCTGGTTGCGCACCTCAACGGAAGTGGCCGCCATTACGGGGCTTTGCAGCTTCATGTTTGCTGCGACGGTTTTAATATCACTCATAGCACATCCCTTCGGTATTCGCCATCGCACAATATAGTAGCAGTAAAGCCCCTGCCTGCGCACGCTCAACTTGCGTGTGGTACCCTCTAACAAATGGCATGACAAAGGAGAGCAGATGCGCATAGAAGGTTTTTCCGGAGCAGACTTCGACCCGCTGTCGAGGATTCTTGGTTCTGCGTGGCACGCGCGCCATGGCAGCCACTCGTTTTGGCAGGGTGCGGACGAGCTGTGCGAGCGCTTGTCCAACACCGACAAGGGCTTTGTCGTCCGTGACGACTCGGGCGCTCTGGTGGGTGCCATCCTGCTTAGGAGTCCACGCGAGGGTGATCACAACGACACGATGCGCATGCACTGGCTCCAGCAACGCACGCGCCTTGGCGCCATGGCAGCGGCTTTGGGGATAAACGCGCGCGCCGACGTGGCATATCTTGGGTTTGAGAAGGAGTTTGTGGACAAGGCGCAAGATGAGCTGGGGTCGGAGGACGTCGGCATCATCGAGCTGCTGATCCTCGCGCCCGAGGCTCAAGGCACAGGCGTTGGTCGCAAGTTGTTTGAGATGGGCGTGTCGTGGCTGAGGGAGCGCGGAGCCTTGACGGTCCGGCTGCTCACCGATGACGAATGCGACTGGGGCTTCTATGAGCACATGGGCATGCACCGCGCAATGAGTCGCCTCATGCCCGAGGTGGAGGGTTCTGCCAACACGCAGGACACCGATTCCTCTGAGGACTCTGACTTCTACCAATATATATACGAGCTGTAGGACCAAGGGGCTTTGGGCTGGGCTTTGCCCTCAGCGGACAAAAGCGATAGCGACAAGAGGAAATGCACCACATGGACTACGCAATCAGGCACATCCGGCAAAGTGAGTGGCCCCTGCTTGAGGACTTTTTGTACGAGGCGATCTTTGTGCCAGAAGGATTTGAGGGCAAGGTTCCGCGCTCGGTCGTGCAC
>JAUMWL010000158.1:0-2913 GCA_030529665.1 Coriobacteriales bacterium | reverse complement strand
GGCTGCGGAGCGGCGCACATCACCGCGTCGCACGCGGGCGTGCCGCTCTACAAGAGCGTGGGCTTCTTGCATAACGATAGGTTCCTGCAGCTAGCGCTAGATTAGGCGAGTGATTGCGATGATTGAGAGATTCTTCTACGACATCCTGGCCGAGCAAGCCGTAAGGGCACCCGACCGTGAGGCCATCATCATGGGAGATACGCGGCTCACATATAGGGAGTTGGTCGACAAGGTGGACGCCGTGGCGGCGTCGCTTCTAAACAAGGGCTTGCAAAAGAACGACAAGGTCGTTCTGTGGTCCTTGGCGTCGGCTGCTTGGCTCTGCGCGTATTATGGCATCATCCGCGCTGGTGGCGTTGCCGTAGTGCTCAACGCGAATCTCACATTGAAGGACGCCGCGCCGCTCGTAGAGTTTGCCGACACCGTCTTTTTGATGTACGGCAGAACACATGACTGCAACGGCGAGGCCTCGGATGCCCAGAAGCTTGCCGATGCCTTTGGACTCGATGCCAACAAGTGTATCAGCATCGTGAGCGAGCGCTTTACCAACGTTGCGTCTGCCGTTCCCAACACCACGGGATGGAGCGTACACGATGATGCATACATCATCTACACCTCGGGTACCACGGGATTCCCCAAAGCGGTTCTTACGTCTCAGTTTGCGTTGGTCAATCTGGTGAGCAAGCTCGCAAAGGCCACGGATTCGATTCGCGGCAAGAGGGCTCTGCTCGGCGTCCCGCTCTTCCACGCCTACGCGATCACCGTTGCGTGGGTGTATCTCTCCAACGGCGGAACAATCGTCATTCCTAAGGCTCTGAAGGCTAACGTCATCGCAAGCCTCGTGGCCAGGGAAAAGACAAGCGATCTTTGGTCCGTAGCCACCATATATCAAGGCATCATTGACGACGAGGGACTTGCCGCAATGGTCGCTCCCAAGGTCCGCCTGTGCACCTTGGCCGGAAGCTATACCTCGCCTGTACAGTTCATTCGCTTCGAGACGTCGCTCTACAACGCGACGTTCCTCAACCTCTACGGTATGACCGAGACATCATCCGCATACACCATCACAAGGCCAGACGACGACATCTCGGTGCGCTACAACACGGTGGGTAGACCGGTTGAGGGCATCGAGGCATGCGCTTGGGACGAGGACCGCGGCATCCTGCCTCCCGGCGAGGTGGGCGAGGTCATTACCCGTGGCTACCATCTAAAGAATGGCTACTACAAGCTTCCGGCAGAAAAGCAGGCCATCGACGAGGATGGCTGGCTGCATTCTGGCGACTTGGGAGTCTTTGACGAGCAGGGCAACCTGCGCATCGTCGGTCGCATAAAGGACCTCATCATAAAGGGTGGCGAAAACTTGGCACCAGCCGAGATCGAGACGCAAGTTATGACCCACCCGTCCATCGCCACGTGCCGCATATTTGGATACAGGGACCGCATCTACGGAGAGAACCTCGGTGCCTGCATCACTTTGGCTCCGGGAGCGACCTTCGACGAGGCTGACGTACGGAAGTTCGTAAAAGACAAGGTCGGCTCGTACAAGTCCCCGGTGTACTACTTTGTGTTCGACAAGTTCCCACTCAACGCAAATGGCAAGGTCGACCAGATCAACCTGCACATCGACATGCTCCGACGGCTTCACCGGCTGGTACTGGAAGACAAGCTGGAGAAGGGCATCCAGATTATCTCGCTCTCTCTCAAGAACAGCACGTACAACATCACGCCGGTGGCAGCTCTGTTTGAGGAAAGTGCCATCAACCTTGGCTTCAGCGAGCGCAAGGCACGCGTCGCCAGGCGTGCTGTTGAAGAGGCCCTCATCATGCGTATCAACGAGACGTCCAATGACGTGGGCGATATCGAGGTGTCAATTCGCTGCCTGCAGGATCATCTGACGATTATCATTACCGACAATGACATGGAAAACGATCCGGTCCGCGACCCAAAGCACAGGTTCTCCATTGCCATTCTTACAAAGCTGGTGGATGACTATGTCATGAGGCGACTGGACAACGGAAAGCACCAAATCGAGATCAGCTTCGCCTACGACGAGGAGTTCGTGATCGAGGACTTCCTCATGCAGCACGAAACAATCGAATTGCCAAGGCATCCATAGCCGAGAGTCCAAAAGAACTCTTGGAACGGCAGAAAAAGAAGGGAACAGACAGCATGAGGAACATCATCGTAGTCGACGCGGTTTCGACTGGCTACAACTATGTCGAAGATATCATTAGGAGGGGATTTGCTCCAGTCGTCCTCGAGCCACGCAAGGACGCTACTCAAGTGGTTCGTCAATTCGGACGATTCTGAACCGGGTTTTGGCAAGGTCATCAGGGACTACGGGTGCAGAGGCGCTGTGCTGGTGACAAGCGATGAGGAAATGGAGATCGAAGGGGCTCAGTGCGTTACTGCCAATACGCTGTCCGATGCAAAGATGGGATTTGACTATGTCATCATTGGATACCAGCATGTATTGACAAGGCTCAACGAGTCAGCGTGCCTCAACCTCATGTTTGACACCATGGAGTTGGTCAAAGACGGTGGCATGGTAATCGTACCGCAGAGCACCTATGACTATTTGTCCTACAAGCGCGACGGCGCAGAGGAACTGATGGCAATCAAAGGCCTGACTGTGGAAGCTCCGCGCATGGGATGCGTGAGGGTTGTGTGCGGAACACGGGGTGCAACCGCAAAGAGACGGGGGGTCTAAATCCGACACCTTATCCGGCACCTTCGCGACATAAAAAGGAGCCGTGGTATTCTGGGCTGCACGATTCGTGCCACTTTCGCACCAGCCATCGAATACCACGGCTCGCTACTTAGCATTTCAGCAGGTCAGCGTGCCTAGTCCAGATCTTCTCCGTTGCTCGCGATGACCTTCTTGTACCAGAAGAAGGAGTCCTTGCGGCTGCG
>JAUMWL010000306.1 GCA_030529665.1 Coriobacteriales bacterium | reverse complement strand
ACGCCCTTGCAAAAGACGTAACGGTACAGGTAGACCTTCTCCAGGTTGGTAAAAACGGCCTGCCCGTCTTTCATGATGGCCAGCGACGCGCGGATCCTGGGGATGTTCCATGCCGCGTTTGCCAGGTTCTCGAGCACGAGGGAGGCGAAGTTCAAAAATGTCCCGTCGTCGATCCTGCGCTCAAGGTACTTGCCCGTGAGGGGAGAGTCGCGAAGCTCAGTCGCGGTCTGGGCCCTTCGCGCGGCGAGGAGCCGCTCCTGCTCGGGCGTGAGCCTAAGCCCAAGCTTGCGGATGTAGTACAGCGGGTAGCGGATCTGGTGGTGGATGCCGAGGGCTATGAGGACGTCGGGATCGAGGTTGGCGTTCATGTGGGTGTGCAGGTCGGTTCGGAACTTGCAATCGCGCAGGATGTAGGTCTTTACGACGGTCTTTCGAAAGTCTTGTGCGTAGTCCTTGGTCTGGCTCATGAGGGTCTTTGCGATGGCGGGTATGGACGCCTTTCGCTCGATCCGGCCGTCCGGGTAGATGTTTGCCACCTTTGTGTCGAGCAGGCGAAAGACGTAGACCATGTGGTTGTTGCCGTCGATGTAGCAGGGCAGCGTGCTACGGATCACCTTGAGGCCGGTCTCGTCGGTCCCAAGCTCCAGCTTGCACAGGGCGGCAAGGTTGGTTATGAGGTTGCCCGTGCCGTGGTTTGGCGTCCTCAGCACGTAGTGCAGCTCGTTCCCCTCGCGAAGGAGGTCCACGACGAGGTCCTTCTCCTTGTCGAGGTAGAAACGTCCGAATGCCTCCATTGCCCGCCCTCCAACGTCCGTCAATAAGGGCATGGTAGCAGAGACGGGCGCCGCGCGGGGCGGGCGATGCCAAGCAAAAGGTGGCACACTACTTCCCCGGGAGCAAGTGTTCCGCCCTCTTGTAGGCCTTATAGCTAGGCTTCAGCTATATGAGCAAAACGTAGCACCCATGCCCTAGTCCTGGCAAGTTTGTTCCGTGTTGGTTAGGATGGGATTGTTGCATTGCTGTGCGGATGGTGGTCCGCTCTACAAATGACCCCACAAAGAGGAGGACCCCATGCGTAAGCAAGCCATTGTTGCCTGTGCGTCGAGCCTGATGCTCAGCCTCGCGCTCGTTGCGTGCGGCGAGCAGACAACCACCAGCCCCCAGGAGGGGAGCGCCCAAGTGGAGAGTGCAGAAGATGCCGGCAGCGCGGTATCCGAGGATGAGGCGTCCGTAGAGGAACCTGAGCAGTCCAAGACAAGCTCCATCGGCACCGTGTCGAACGCCCTCGCCCAGAACGAGGACGTCCTTGTCTCTACCTATGCCAGCCGCTTTACTCAGCAGACCTACGAGGATTCCGAAACCGGCCTCTCGGTGACCTACAACCTCTTTTTGCCCGAGGGCTACGATGAGTCGAAGAGCTACCCCATGGTGGTGTTTATAGCCGACTCGAGCTGCGCCAAGGGCGATTCCATGCAGTCGCTCACCCAAGGGCTCGGTGCATTGGTGTGGGCAAGCGACGAGTGGCAGGCGGCGCACCCTACCATCGTGTGTGTGCCGACCTACGCCGAAACCATCCTCGACGATCATAACGGCTACGTAACGACCGACTACGTGGAGGCGACCGCGCGTCTAATCGATTCTGTAAAGACGAGCTATGCCGTCGATGCCAGCAAGATCTATGGTACGGGACAGTCCATGGGATGCATGACCACGCTCATCCTTGC
>JAUMWL010000157.1:4838-6508 GCA_030529665.1 Coriobacteriales bacterium | reverse complement strand
TCGTCGTCGTCAAAGCCCATGGGCATAAAGTCACGCGCCAAGAGAACGCGCACAAAGGGCGAGCCCATCTCGCTGGCCAGCTCTATGTATTGGACCACGTCGTTTAGAGCCTCGGCACGGCCCTCCGCCGAATACAGCTCACAACAGGTGGAGAAGCACGAGATCTCCAAGCCCAGGCGCTCAAGCTGCGCGCGCGTGCGCTGGCGCTGACGCGGGAGGAACGGGCGAGCTTGTGGCGCAAACTCGTTACCGGCAACACCGCGAATCTCGATGCCGTCAAAGCCCAGGTCCTTTGCCATGGGATAGATGTCGGTCCATGCGTAGGCCGGGCAGCCAATGGTAGAAAATGAGAGTTTCATAGGGGCACTTCTCCGTTTCAGATTAAACAGGCAATCAAGCTGGGGAACACATACCATCTGCAAAAAGGGTTATGGGCGCAACCGCTTGCATGCGGAAGCGCCTAAAGAAGCAGCAGCCCCAGCTTGGGGGAAGCAGTGCCCAGACGTATGTCTCGTTGCGTAGTCATAGGGAGATTTATACCACCTTGGAAACGTAGCGTATCATCCGTGCACAACCTCGACACACGCGCGAAACAGTTGGGGATGGGGGGACATGTATAAGCCAAGCGGGCGTCGCGCACAAAAGCAAATGGGAGCATCCTCATTGCTCGGCCTCCATTGCTCGTCAAGACCAGATATAGCCGAGCCGTGCCTCGTCTGTTTGCACCACGCACCTAAGGTATTCTTTCGCAGAGACGCGACGCACTGGCGAGCCTGCAAACGCCTTCGAGTCGCGAGAGATAATAAAGTCAACGTCGTTGAGCTCGGCGCATGCACGTATGAGCCCGTCCTCAAAGTCCGGCTCGTTGGACAAAAGAGCTTCGGTGCACTCTTTGGCGCTCACGGGCCCAATGACCAGCAGATCGCACAACCACTCTACAGCTTTACGCGCGGTCGGCTCGTCAAAGCGCCTACTCATAACGTAGTAAACATCCTTGAGCGAAACGCCGCAGGCAATACCCATGTCACCATCGCCGTTACACCTGGCAAGCAGGCGATGAACCTCCTGCTGCTCGGGCCTGTTGGGACAGACGGCGTCAAGAAGGGCGTTCGTATCAAAAAGAATCCTATACATGCTCACTCACCCTGCACGACAGTATTTCCTCGTCTGACACGTGTGCGTACTCCTCGTTCTGAGGAGGAAGCTCCGCAAACCAGCGCAAGAACGACTCGAACGACTTCCTTTGTGCGTCCTGATCATCTTCGACCACCGCGGTAACAGGGAGTTGGCCTGTAGCGGCTATGTTGTACCACACGTCGCTGATAACCTTGGTAACGGAAGACCCCGCCGCGCGGATAATGGCGTCTACTCGCCGCTTGACGTCCTCTTCCACCCTTCCCGATACAACCGTCGTTGCCATGAATGCCTCCTTTTGAGCTGTATACAGTATACATCACTTGCAGGACAAGGTGAAGGATAGGTAGCCGCAAGCAAGAGAGTGCTGTGATTACAAGCAGTGTGGGGGGCGTGGGGCAATGCGTGCTGTCTTTTGGAGCTGTGTGGCACGACCGCGAGACAGCGTGCTGTCTTTTGGAGCTGTGTGGGTCAGCAAGCCACACTGCTCGCAATCACAGCACACCGGGGACGAAACCACCCACACTGCTCGCAAT
>JAUMWL010000157.1:0-4738 GCA_030529665.1 Coriobacteriales bacterium | reverse complement strand
ACAGCACGCCTCCTGAGGTACCGAATCGGTATCGATAAGGATTCTGCCCAAAGAGCAGAAGAATGCCGAGGTACGCGAGATGCTCTGGGCATATGGCAGGCGAGTTGGCTTTGTCGACTTCCATAGCTTGGACCAAATCGTCGCAGTTATGTAGTCCCTCACTTGCCGCGATGCTTCTGCCTGCGCTTCTCTTTGCGCCGCTCAAACTGTTCGCGCTTCTCGCTCTCGTGCCTTGCCTTGGCGTCCGCCTTGCGCGTTTGGGAGGATGCCTCGCGCTCATTGGCAAGCGCCTGTTGTGCCTTTGTGGACGGGCCTCGCTGCCTGAGTTCGCGCGAAGCCTCCCGCTGACGTCGCTTGGGGTTGGCCGCAACCTTTGCCACCACCTCATGCATTACGGGTCGAGTAAAACGCAGACGGTTCCAGTGGTCACACACAAGACGCTGAATCTCCTCGTTAGACGGCTCCGCACCAAACACCGTCTTGCACACGCTGAGCTTGCCATTCTCTACGCACTCAAACATCCCCACCCAAAACTGACCGTCATGATAGACGGTCAGGGTGGAGGAAACCCCGATTCGCATAATGAAGCCCTCCTTTGTGTGGTCACCGCGCGAAGAAGGGACAACCAAGGAGGCAGGTTACTGACGGCACGCATGCCGCACCCCGACTACCCAACGGGGTCGTGTTTTTATCTTCGCAAGTCACATCATACCGCACAAAGGCACGGGAAGGTAGAGAAACGCACTTGCAATGGTCACGCCAAGCAAAAGGGAGTATCCCCATTGCTCGACGCGAACAGTACATCGTTAGGGCTCACCCGTAGGCGATGGCGCGTTGAGAACCTCAAACCTCGTCTTGCCGCTTGTCCTTAACGTAGATGCCCACGCGAACCTGCTCCCAAGGATCTGCCTCGGGATTGACCTGGAGCACCCGTGCCTCAAATATACCCTTGTGGCCATAGAACGCCAACAAGGCGAGCTGCTCGTTCTCGGTACGCGGAACGTACCCCAGCTTTACCTTTTTGTAGCGAAGCACGATAGCGTTGGGATCGTACGGGTTGTTGGGCTCAGCCACCATCTTTACCCTCTTGCCCGGCTTTAGCTTACTGAGCACCAAGGCACCGTCGTAGTACTTAAACCCGGCGATGTGGAATATGCTTACAAGTCTTGACGGTTCGTACATGGTCTTCTCCTACCCTCGTCTGCCCGCTTGCTTATATTTACGATGGTACGAAAACCGGGACATGCTCCATGTCCAACAAACGGGACTCAGAGGAAGCTTTGTGCTAGAGTTGCATGTATCTATAACCCAGTAGGCGCAGCTAGAGAGTGTGCGTTGAGGAAAGGTGACCATGGCCTCCAACGGCAAGCAGAAGCTCAAGCTTCTTTATCTGTACCAGATGCTCGACGAGCAGACCGACTCCACGCACGGCCTTTCCATGGCCCAGATTCTGCAGAACCTTGAGGAGCTTGGCATCTCGGCAGAGCGCAAGGGAATCTATAGCGACCTCAATGTCCTGCGCGAGTTTGGATGCTCCATCAACACCATCCAGCGCATGCCCGTGGAGTACACCATGGACAAGACCGGGCTGGACCTTGCCGAGCTCACGCTTTTGGTGGATGCGGTACAGTCGAGCCGCTTCCTTACCCAACGTACGGCAAATCGCCTGGTAAAGAAGCTCTCGGCCCTGGCAAGCGTACACGAGCGCAAGGCGCTCAAGCGGCGCGTGCATGTGGACGGTCGCGTAAAGAGCCAGTCGGACTCCGTCTTCTATAACGTGGACACGATCCATGAGGCCATGCGGCGCAAGAGAAAGATATCGTTTTTGTACTACAAGTACGATGCGCGGATGAGACCGCAGATACAGCATGGAGGAAAGCCCTACGTGCAGACGCCGGTGCACATCGTGTTTGCGAATGGCTACTACTACCTTATTGGCTGGTCCGACACCCACGAGGACTTTGTTCGCTTTCGCGTGGACCGCATGAGGCTCGTGCAGGTTTCGGACGAACGGGCAACAAGAAACCACCGCATTGCCAACTACGCCTTTGAGGACTTTGCCTATCAGGCCTTTGGCATGTACGGAGGCAAGACGGAGCGCGTCACGCTGCGCGTGGACCCCAACGCAATGGACATCGTAGCCGACCGCTTTGGCACGGACGTTCCGGTTGAAGCACGTCCCGATGGCGGCGCAGAGGTGTCCGTAACCGTGAGAAAGAGCGCGTTGTTCTTTGGCTGGATTGCCGGTATGAACGGAGCGGTTACCATAGCGGGACCAAATACGGTTGTGGAGGAGTACCGCTCTTGGTTGCGGGACTTGGCGGAGCGGTCCTAGGCACGTTTCCAGCGCAGGTCACATCCTTGGTTGGCATGCACGCCGTCCTCGCTGAGGTCTGGTTCGGGCACCACGCGTGCGCGTGTGTCCACAGCCCCCTTCCACAGGACCACCGTGCTTGGTCGCGAGCATACGACTACGTCCGTCCGATCGAAGCGCAGCAGCTCCAAATCGCTGTCGTACCACGCTTCGGCAAGGTCGTCCCACAGGCGATAACGCTCGATAAGGTCGCCTTCGTTGGCAATCGCCCAAGCCTCTGAGGCACTTCTCCTAAACGAAAGCGAGAGCACGAGCCTTCCCTCCAGATACACAGGGCCTTCGTCGGAATCTGGGACACAAGGAGCATTGGCGGCACACGCGCACTGGTCGCTCTTTTTTCTCATGACCCACCACTCCTTTCTTAGGCGCCAGCCAAAGAGACGTTCGACCTAGGGCAACACTATATCCGGGAGCCCCTGTGCTACAAGTCCATGTCTTGGTACTCGCAAGCCATTTCCTTTATGCTGGCACACCGTTTCCCGGAACGAGTGTGCCACGCAAACTTGGTATGATTGCTCCAAGACGCGGCGGGAGCGGGGCGACCATTATGAGACACATCCTTCAAATATGCACGGGTGCCTGGGGAAAGTCGAACTATGCAACCAGCGACATCATCCAAAAGATCAAGGCCATCTCATCTAAGGTCCCGGTAGACAAGGTGATCATTGGCTGGAGCACCGACACGTCGCTCTACCGGGAGGTGGGCTCCTTCCTCCACAGCCGGAGCATTAGGATGATCCTCTGGCTGCCGTGCTTCTCGGAAATCAGCGGAATAGCCCAGCCGGACCAGACGCGAGACGTATTTGGAAACAAGGTCGTCACTCCCCTCTCGCAGCCCGGCGAGGACTTTGTCTTTTGCTGCCCCACCTCCTCCCGCAACATCCAAATCGTAAAGTCCCTCTACAAGGAGCACTTTGCAGACTGCGGCTTTGATGGGGTGTTTCTTGACAAGATTCGGGGCCAGTCCTTTGTGGCGGGCGTCCCCGGCGTATTGAGCTGCGGGTGCGAGCGATGCCAGAGGGCCTTCCTAAAGAGGGGCGTGGACCTACGCGACGTCCGCGACCTCTACCAAGACAAGGGAGACACCTTCTTTAACATGCGGTCCTATCCGCCAAGCGGCGAGTTTGAGCTTGAGGATCCAACGGCGCAACGCTTTTTTGAGACAAAGGAGAAGATCGTTGCCAACGCCGTGCTGGAGCTCTGCGACCACTTTAAAAACCAAGGGCTCATGGTTGGACTGGACCTGTTTGCGCCGCTGGTCAGCAGGTTTGTAGGCCAGAGCTATTCGCTCATCGCCAAAGGCGCTGACTTTGTAAAGCCCATGCTGTACCGTAGAACGCAAGCCCCCGCCGGCATTGGATACGAATACGCGCTCTTTCGGCGGCATGTCCCCACGGCCAAGACAAAGGCCTTGCAGGCGATGGACAGGGCGTTTTTGGACACGCAGCTAGAGGCAGTTGGCCAAGTTTGCTGCGAGCGGTACCCCGGCATAGAGACCAACTACCTGGCAGACATAGCGCAAACAGATGCCAGCTACGTCCGCGAATCGCTACGCGCTGTGAGGGAGTTCGGCTTTGAGGGAGCGGCACTGTGCTGGAACGTTATGGAGGCCCCAGACGAGCACATCGAGGCCGTAGCTCAGGTGTTGTGAGTAGCGATTTCTAAAGGCCTGCAACCAAATCGAGGGATGAGATGGACATTTGCGAACTCAGGCGGCACGCAGCCCACAACCGGGAGGTCTTTGATCGGGTGTTGGCGCCGTATGTTGCGCTCAAGGTTGCAAACGTTGTCCGCTCGCTCGACCACGACGCACGCAATGTCTGGTTTGATGCATCTGGCTGTGCGTGGTGTCTCTTTGATGATCCCGCCTTCATACGCGCGGGAAACGAGGCGACAGCCCTTAAGGAGGCCCAAGGAGGCAGCTTTGACCTGCAAGTTTTTTGGAGCATGGGAGACGTAGTCATGCCGCACGAATGCGACGCCGCGTGGGTGGCAAAGCGCATAGCGGAGGAGGCGAAGGCTCAACTCGCCAAGCAAGGGCTCCACTGCAGAAGACAAGACCGCCACGTGGAAGGCGAACACCATAAGGGTGTTCTCGTTGCAAAGACCATCTTCGGCCTTCGTTGAGCGTTTATCAGTGTTCCGCTGTGCCGCCGACACGGGAAGCGGTTGCTAGATGCCGGGTGGTCCATATTCGGCTGTCGCTAAAACCGGGATGCGATTTGCGACTCTCTAGGCCGGATATGTCACTTTTTGCACCATGAACCGCTGGTCGGTGGACCCGTGCGGCACGTGGCGTGCTGACTTTACGAGCTGTGTGGCTGGCCCTGGGAGATGCGTGCTGACTTTTGGAGCTGTGTGGGT
>JAUMWL010000003.1:16103-51444 GCA_030529665.1 Coriobacteriales bacterium | reverse complement strand
ACCAAACCACACAGCTCGCAATTTCAGCACGCTTTCGGTCCGGGTACCCACACAGCTCGCAATCACAGCACGCGCGCCCGGGCATGACCCACACAGCTTGCGATCACAGCACACCACCAGGCACAAGTCTCACACAGCTCGCTAAGACAGCACGCATGTGGCTGACGAGAGGACCGTCTTGCCGTAATTCGTCAGCGACTCTGCAAGAATCCAGGCCAACAATGCTAAAAAAGCATGCAATGGGGTAACGTCACATGTGTGACATGGGCATCTACCTGCGGTTACTCCGATTCGGCCTTTAGGCGCATGGGCTTACAATATAGTTACGGTTGGTAGACAAAGATTGGAGTAAGCCATGCAAAAAAGACAGATCGTCCGAACGTTTGTTGTGTTGCAAGTTGCCATTTTGGCTTTGCTGGCAATTGCCACGCCGGCTTTTGCAACCAACGAAAGAGACGTCGCGTCCCTCACAAAAGCCAAGACGGGCATCCAGCTGGTAAAGCCTGCAGCCAAGGACAAAACTGGGGAGCCTTACGAAATCTGGTACATGACCAACAAGAGTGTAAAGAACCCCAAGTCAAGCAACATCAAGGTCGCTGGCATGGGTCTGCAAGACTGGGGAAGCGTAAAGTATTTGGTCGTGGTCCCTCACAAAGCTGGGACGACCAAGCTGAGCTTTACCTACAATGGCAAGAAGTATACGACGACGTACACCGTTAGAAACTGGACGAACCCAGTAAAGAAGTTCACGATTGGAAAGACCAACGTCACTTCCAAATTCAACAAGGCCGCGACCTATACGTACAGCACCGACAAGCGTACCTTTGTGGGTAAGAAGGTGAGCGTTACCGCAGCGAGTGGATATAAGGTAGTGCGCTTGGAAGTTGCCACCCAAAAGGGATACAAGACTATCAAGAATGGCGCCACGGTACCCAAGAGTGCCATGAGCGTTATAGCCGTTCTCAAGCATACCAAGACCGGAGCCATAGCGAACGTCAACATCCAGTAAGTCGAGCAAGGCGGAAGCGAGCAATCGAACGATCGGGGCCAGGTGAGCAAGTGTTCACCTGGCCCCGATCGTTTACCCTGTCCCTTAGCCCGCCACGTATGCCGCAACTGCCTGGAAGAGTCCAATGCGTGATTGCACGCCCGCCTTGTCGTAGATGTTGGCAATGTGGCGCTGTAAGGTGCGCCTAGAGATGCCCAGGTCATTTGCCATCTTGTCGTTCTTGTCCTCGGTGGCGACCAACAGAACAAGTACCTGGGCCTCACGACCCGTGAGGCCGATGGACTGCGCATAGCGATCGAGGTCCCTCTCACTCAATTTGGCCGGATCCGCTGCGGGTTCCTGCGCATCCTCTATCGACTGAGGCGCGGCATCTGGGGGCTCTAAACCTTGGCGCTCAGGCATGTCGCATCGCGCCAAAAGCATGGCATCGGCCATGCACACCGCAAGCAGTGCCATGTTGAGGACAGCTGCCATGGCGGCAAGCGAGATTACACCAAAGGCGTCGTACAGCAAGGCAACGGGAATAACGCTCAGAGCTGCCACGTAGCTCCGTGTCGTACGGCCCAAGGCTGCCCACAACGCCCGATGGTGCATCTGGGCACTAAAGATCACAAACTCGGCGGTGACAAACATAACGTAAAAGCCGCCGTAGAAATAAAAGATTGCCATGTTGAGGTTGTACCATTCTGGCGTTCGCAAGAAGTATGGCACGAGCACAGCCATTATCTGTACGGCCACGGTAGTAAAGGTAAAACAGAATCGCGGACCCAAGTCGAACAAAAGGCCAGATACTACGAGTCCCAGCGCATAGAAGAGGCGGACCCCGCTAAAGAGCTGCACGGTACCCGAGGCGTCCAAGGGCACCACAATGCTGTCGTTGAGGGTGAATATCACGGTAAGAATGGCTGCGGCAATCACAAGGTAAGCGCCATGGCGCTGCTTGTCTGCGGGGTCATGTGTCCACGTTCGCACACTGGCCCCTGTGTTCGCATCCATGCAACGGTCCTGATGACGCACGTCAAAAAAGACAAGGGCCACGAGCGAGGCCGGTATGCACACAAGCTCCAGCGCTGGTCCTTGCGCTAGGTTCTGAACCAAAAACTGAACGCAGACCACAATGCCGGTGGCTGCACCTATTGCACGTCCGCACCAAGGCCCCTCGCCAAACTCAAGGGCCATCCCAAGGTGCACACGGCCACCAACAAAGCCGCACGAAAGCAGCGACGCACAGGATAAGAACGCGAGCAGGCCTGCGTTCTGCGCAAATGGAATGCTCAGAGTCGCCACAGCGCACGCCGTTGCCACAATGATAAAGGCCCTCTTGCACAGATCCGCGCTTCGTGCATGCGCAAGGCCAAATACGAGTAGTCCGGTTGCCGTGCAAAAGATGCCCAATGAGTAGGCTGCGTTAACTGCACTGGCACCAAGAAGCGTCGCGGCGCTACTGTTTACAAACGACTCCAGCAGCATAAATGCAAAGAACCAAAGGCCAAACTGAACGACGGGAACAAGACGGCGGCTATCTATGCTCAGCTTGTTATTATTGGCTTCCAAACCGTACTCCTCCCCATCGCGTAGAACAGTCATTATAAATAACCGCAAAAGGTATGGGAAGCACAAGAGGCGGCGCCAACCGTGCGTCGGCGCCGCCTCTTGTCACATCGTACCTTTGCTCGCAGCCTAGCCGGCAGCACCGCCAAGGGTGACGGCAGACTTTGTGGCACTCCACGGACCGTAGACCGTCTTTGATCCGGCCTTGTTTATGCCGCGAATGCGCATGTAGTATCGCGTGCTTTCGCTCAGGTTTGTAAGCGTGGCTCCGCTCACGGATTTGTTGCTGGTGCTGTACTTCCACGTGCTTTTGCCCGACGGAAAAGAACTGCTCTTTGAGAGCTGCAGTTGGTAACCGGTGCAGTTGCTGGAGAGGGTCTTCCACCGTAGCTTGAGTCCGCCATCAATCAGCGACACGGAGGTTATCTTCATCTTGGCGGGCTTCTTTGAGCGGTTGGAAATCTTTACGTACCGGTACTGCGTGTATACACGGCTGCTTGGATTGGTGCTGCTCACCGAGATGGACTTGGAGTTGGACCCCGCCTTCACAAGCGAGGAATAGCCGCTGCCATACTTTGCAGAAGGCGCGCGCCAGTATGCGGCGAGTTTTCCCGAGGCAACGAGCTGGGCACTGCCTGACATAGATATGCCGTTGGGTGCAATTACGCCAAAGCTGCCAGTCTCGGGCAGTCCCGCCTGCGTGTATCCTTGGTGGGTGGTAGTGCTTCCGCGCGAGGTGACCCTAACGCTTCCCTTGAGTGCGAGCCGCGGAACGTAGATGCCGGCACTATAGTTTCCAGCCCTTCCCCCGGTGGTGGTGAGCTTGCCGCTTCCTGCAATGGTTAGGGTGCCTGTAGCAGCATAGATTCCGTACGATCCGTAACTGCTATATCCACCAATCGTTATGCTGTTGGTGCCCTTAACAATGATGGTGGGGCTTGTATTGGTGAAAAAGGCTATGCCGGCTTCTGCGTCAGTACCTTTATGGGATCCTTTGATTTTGGCGTTTTTGAGCGTGAGTGTGTTTGTGGAGGCGTTGTATGACACTTTGCCGTTGCCCAACACGTTCTTGGCATTGGCCGAGGTCACTCGTTTTCCGCCGACCCATACGTCGTACGCAGTAGATTCGGGCTCCACGACAGACCCTACAACGCTCCCGTCGTTAGAGAATGGGTCGGGGCCCTGTGCAAGAGCTTGTCGCGCGGGATTCGCCGCAGCGATTCCCATCCATAGCATGTATGTCAGCATGACACACAACAGAGTTCTTAAGCGTTTCATGACGGCCTCCTTCTTTTAGGGCGACAACATGTATCCATCATATCATGGTGATAGTGGGAGTTTCCACAGGAGGATGGGTCCGCGAACCAAGCACCTGTCGCTATCCCACCAGAATGAGTCCGCCAACAAACGTGGCCGTAAACACAAGCGCAAGCCAGTCGCGCACGCGCATGCGCAAGGGGTGCCAGTGGGTCCTGGCCGCCCCGCCCTCGTAGCATCGCGCGTCGAGCGCGCGCGAGAGGTCGTTTGCATGATGCAGCGAGCTTGCCAAAAGCGCCACGAGCACGGCGGCCACGGCGCGTATGCGATGCAAGGGAGACCCCTCGCTCAGCGAGCCTCCACGGGCGGTCTGCGCATCCATCACGGCGCTCGCCTCGTCGGCAAGGGTGGGAATAAACCTCAGCATGAGCGAGAACACCATGGCGATCTCGTGAGCCGGCAGGCCTATCCTTGCGAGTGGGGCAAGCAGGGCATCAAAGGCGTCGGTGAGCTGGGCGGGGGTGGTGGTCAGAAGGACGAGCGCGCCCATGATCACCCCTATCACGAGGCGCAGACTGTACAAAAGAGCCGCGGCAAGGCTGTCGGTCGTTATGCGCAAGAACCCCAGCTGCCAGAGCACGTCTCCAGTGTTCACCAAAAACAGGTTGAAGACGCTCAGCACCAACAGAACAAAGATCACACCCCGTATGGACCCTAGCACCTTTGAGGCGGGAATGCGCGCCAGCACCACTGCGAGGAGCGCAAAGGCGTATCCAATGGCAAGTTGGACGGGCGTGTGCACAAAGAACACACTCACCATTACGGTTACGGCACAAATGGCCTTTGCACGCGGATCGAGGGCATGCACGATCGAATCCGTGGCATAGTACTGGCCAAAGCTGAGCTTAAGCGCCATAGCTCATCACCTCGCCCTCCTGCGGCGCGTGCGACCCAAGCGCCAGCACAAGCTCGTCGAGCGTGAGCGGATTGCCCTCGATTCCAAGCTTTAGGGCCCATTGCAGGGCATGGGGTAGCCCGAGCCCGGCCTTGGAGAGCCTGTCTTCGTTTGCGGCACAAAACAGCTCCCGGGGAGTTCCCTCAAGCATGAC
This sequence comes from Coriobacteriales bacterium, assembly GCA_030529665.1. Taxonomy (GTDB): domain Bacteria; phylum Actinomycetota; class Coriobacteriia; order Coriobacteriales; family Atopobiaceae; genus RUG440. Next base: position 46,518 of record JAUMWL010000003.1, on the reverse strand, counting down.
GCGGGACTCCTCCAGCACAATGACCTTGTTGGCATGCGCCGCGTCGTCCATGGAGTGAGTCACCTCCACAATGGTGACCCCGCGCTCGTGGATGCGGGAGAGTATGCGTCGCAGCTCGGTTCTGCCCCGTGGGTCGAGCCCGGCGGTTGGCTCGTCGAGCACGATGGTCTGTGGCTCCATGGCAAGGACTCCGGCAATCGCGCACAGGCGCTGTTGCCCGCCCGATAGCTCAAAGGGCGAGGCTTCGTCGAGCCCCTCAAGACCAACCATCTGCAGGGCCCGCGTGCACCTATGTGCGACCTCCTCTTGCGATAATCCCAAGTTGGTGGGGCCAAAAGCCACGTCCTGGCGCACCGTTTCGGCAAAGAGCTGTCGCTCGGGATGCTGCATCACGTACCCAATGGTGCCGTGCAGACGCCTGCGGTCGCGCCGCCTCTTGGTGCATATGCCCTGCACAACAACCTCCCCCTCGTCGGGGGTCTCGAGTGCACATAGGAGGCGCAGCAAGGTGGACTTGCCCGAACCCGTGTGCCCAACGATGGCGGTCCATGAGCCGCTGGGTATCTCAAACGACACGTCGTCAAGGGCCTTTCGGTCTCGCTTGTACGAGTAGGAGACATGATTTGCTCGTATGGCGCACGCGCACGCGGTTGCCTGCCCGCTCGTGCTAAAGGTATTCTTGCCGTTTTGCGTCGCGCGGCGTGTAAGCTTCTCTGCGGCATCGTCTTCGTCGCAGGTCCAAGGTATGCCTGTCCTGCGCGAAAGCTGGGCAACAAACGGCTCCTCTAGGCCAAGCGACAAGATCTTGCTGGTCTGCGAGAACACCTGGCTGGGGGAGCCCTCTGCCACAATGCGGCCCCGGTCCAGCACGATGACCCTGTTGGCGCACAGGGCCTCTTCCATAAAGTGCGTAATGTGCACGATGGTGGTGCCATCGGCATGCAGCGCGCGCATTACGCGCATGATGGCCGTCCTGCCGCGCACGTCCAGCAGAGAGCCGGGTTCGTCAAACACGATGACCTCTGGCCTCATGGCAAGCGCGCCTGCAATGGTTACGCGTTGCTTTTGTCCCCCCGAGAGCCGCGTGGGGTTCTCTTTGGCATACGCCGTCATGCCCACACGATGGAGCTCCCGCTCCACGCGCGACCCAATCTCCTTGGGCGGCACGCCAAGGTTCTCGGGCCCAAAGGCCACGTCCTCCTCCACGACCGTGGTGACGATCTGGTCGTCGGGGTTCTGGAACACCAGGCCAATGGAGCGACGTGCGCGTCGATACGCCGCAAAGTCTATGGGGTCCGTGCGCCTGGCGTCAAACACGGTTTGGCCCACAAGCTCCACGACTCCATTGTCCGGCGCAAGAAGCCCGCACACAACCGATGCCAGCGTTGACTTGCCCGAACCGTTGGCCCCCAAGACGCACAGGTGCTCGCCGCGCTCGACGGTGAGCGAGACGTCGTTAAGCGCCTGTGCGCCTGACTCGTATTGCAGGGTCACGTGCGAGAGCATGGCGCAAGGGGCGTGCTCGTCGCCCCTTGTCTTTGAGCCTTGGTGTTCCCGTGGCGTCACTAGTTGCCCAAAGCCTTGGTGACGGGCTTGTACACAAGCGCCGTGGCCACGCAGTTGATGGCGATCTTTGCCACGTTAAAGGGCAGGAGCGCGGGTACGATCATGTCTATCACCACTTGGGTGGGGGCGCCCATGTAGATGGGGGTGATGATCATGTTTGCGCCAATGCAGCATGCCAGGCACACGACGGCGCCAACGCACATGCCCGCAACGGCCCCCTTAAACGTGGTGTTGCGGCGATAGACCAACGACGCGGGAAGCACCAGGGAAAGCGTTGCGATGATGGCCATCACCATGCCATAGACGCCGCTCTGATTTGCAATCTGCGGGACGTAGGGAATCGTGCTCACGATGACGCCCGTGACGGGGCCAAAGGCAAAGCCGGCAATTAGGGCAATAATGGCAGAGGGGTCGTACTGCAAAAACGTGACTCCCGGAATGATGGGAAACTGCAAAAAGAGCGTGCATATGCTGGCGACTGCGCAAAAGAGGGCCGTTATGGCAATGCGCTTGGTGCTCCAGCCCGGGCCTTGCTCGGTGGTGGAGTGTGAGTCGTGGCGATTGTTCATAGAGCTGAGCTGGGTGGCCATGTTGGCGCCTCCGTTTCTCTCGTCCGGACTGTTACCGTTGGCCCTGGAATTCCACCAGGTCAGCCATCGCCTTGGGATGGCGCGCGGGCTTGGGTATTCTCCCTTACCGCCAGTGGGGACTTTCACCCCGCCCTGAAACTGATACGCACACAATAGCACAATCCGTGGCACACTGTTTGGGAAATGTTCTGGGGCTTGGCGTGGTTGTGCTGTGGAGTCTGGAGGCCGCCTATGGGCAAATGCTGCGATCGCATATGGCATGGCGTAAACCTGGGCAACTGGCTCGTTCTTGAGCGGTGGATGAGTCCGTCGCTGTTTGAGGGGTCTTTGGCAAACGACGTGTATGGACTGGAGCGCCATGTTGCCCCGGAAGTGTTGCAACCAAGGCTTTGCGCCCATTACCAGACCTACGTTACGCAGAAGACCTTTGAGACGCTGGCGGGCTTGGGGGTAGACCTCGTGCGCCTTCCGGTGCCCTACTGGGTCTTTGGCTCCGCCCATCACGAGCCTGTGGTGCAATACGTTGACAAGGCCTTCGAGTGGGCACGAAAGACGGGAATACGAGTGCTGCTGGACTTGCACACGGTTCCCGGAAGCCAGAACGGCTTCGACAACGGAGGGGTGTGCGGTCTTGTGACGTGGCATCTAGATTCCCAAAAGGTGGACTTTGCGATCGACGTGGTAAGGAGGCTGGCGGAACGCTACGGCAAGAGGGCCGAGCTCTTTGGCATCGAGCCTCTCAACGAGCCCGTAAACCGGGTGATGTTTAGGCATGCGAGTGCAGGCACGCATGGCAAGGACTACCCCGAGCGCGTTGCCGCATCGCAACCAATTCCGCGATCGTTTTTGCGGGCCTACTACCAGCGATGCTACGGTGCCATTCGCGCGGCATGCGGCGAGGAGGTCGCCGTGGTGTTGCACGACCACTTTTGCCTGCGTGCCTGGAATCGATTTATGCGGCCGCAGGACGGTTATGCAAACGTGTGGATCGATACCCACCAGTACGCAGGGTTCTGCGACGGATGGATGGTGCGCAAGCGTGTGGGTCTCTATGAGTGGATGGTTCGCCATGTGCTTGGACCACGGGTTGCGCGTGCCGCTAGGCATCATCCGGTGTTGGTGGGGGAGTGGAGCTGTGCCAACCACATAGAGGGATTGCGTTCCAAGGGCGAGCATGAGCGGAAAGCAACGTATCTTAGGCTCTGGAACGTGCAGGTCGCCACATGGAACCGCTGCAACGGCGGCTGCTTTTGGAGCCTTAGCAATGACGGGCCGTATCGCGAGGGTTGGAGCCTTCTGGGCATGGCAAAGCGTGGATGGGTATCGTATGACGCCAGTTGATGCCAAGCAAAGGGGAGTATCCCCATCGCTTGGCACGCTAAAGCGCCTCGTGAAGGCATTGCAGCGTGCGTGTGGCTTGGGCAAGCTCCACTTGGCCAGGCGCGGAGGCGGTGCCGACGGCGCAAAACGTAAGGCAGCTGCCAAAGGCCTCCCCTGCCAGTCGCGAGAGGACACCCTCTGGACCCATCGCCATGGTGAGCAGAGGTTTGCCCAGGGAGTCGCGTGCCTTTGCAGTCGCCTGCATGAGTCGCAGCGCATCCACGCTGTCGTGGGCCATCACGGCAAGCTTTGGAATGTCTGCACCAAGGTGGGACATCCGCTCTAGAAGCTCCACCATGTGGTCGGTGGAAGGAGTCGCCGCAAAGTCGTGATACGAGACCACGGCCAGTACGCCATGCGCATGGGCGAGGTGCACAAGCCTGCGCACGAGCTCGTCTCCTCTGTTAAGCTCCACGTCAACCAGGTCTATCGCACCACTCCGGATTGCCGCCTCGCACAGGTCTGCGTAATCCTCGTGCGCAAGAGCCCGCTGGCCACCCTCGTTCTTGCTCCTAAAGGTAAAGATGAGCGGGGCCGAGGGTGCGGCCTCCCTTAGTCGTGAGGCGCTGCGGCGCACGTCGTTGGGGGTCGAGAGGGAGTCATAGAAGTCGGCGCGCCACTCAAGGCAGTCTGTGCCTGCCGCAATGGCCCGCCGTGCTTGTTGGGCCAACTCGTGATCGTCTGTGCCCATGAGTGACACTATGGTCTTTGGCATGCCAGTCCCTATGCAGACCCCCCGTACCTCGAGGACGGCATTTTGGTGCTGTTCTGCCACTATTCCCACGCCTTCCACACCTCGGGGGCATATCCAACGGTCGCCTGCCGACCATTCCGCACAATTGGTGCCCTCAGCACCTGCTGGTTCTCTAGCAGTACGTTGGGAAGCATGGCTTGCGGCGTGTGTTGTGCCAGCGCCAGCGCATAACCGTCTTTTGCCGCCGGGTCCAAGAGCTTGTCATAGCCGCCCACCGCCTTGGCCACCGAAGCCATCTCGCCTTTGGAGAGGCCCTTGTCCAAAAGGTCAACGTACTGAAAGCGAATCCTACGCTCCTTAAACCAGCGCTCGGCCTTTCGCGAGTCGCTGCTCTTCTTTGACCCAAATATCTGTATGTTCACCATGACTCCCATCGTCGCTTTGCGTGAGCTAATTCTATAGGATTGTTTGCACAAAAAGCTTTCAGTGTTGTTAAAGCCGTGCAGTATGGCACAGTTTTACGGATATCGACAATACATAAACTATGTTTTGGCACGATGGCTCTAGAGAGACTACCCATGCAATGGAAGAGGAGAGCATGGCCTCCTATGGCACAACCAGAAATCGTGCGGGCAAAGGCGCTACCTATGGATACAAGCAGCAGAGCGACCTGATCGTTCAGTGTGCGCGAAAGTGCTTTGAGCGCAAGGGCGTCCGAAAGACGACCCTTGTGCAGATAGCGCACGAGGCAAACATGACCCGGGAACTTATCTACTATTACTTCTCGGGCAAGGACGAGATCGTGCAGTGCGTGTTTGACCTCTATGTGCAGGACGCCATGGAGACCGTTCGTCTGTGGTGCGACGAGTGGGAAACCAAGGAGGGGTCGTGCGACGATTTGGGCGAGCGCCTCTCGAGGGAGGCCATAACGGATGCCGTTGCGTCGATGCGCCGGTTTTTGTTTAAGCAGAATGGCGAGCGCAGGCCAATGTTTGCGGTTCTGGACGAGATGGGAGAGAAGCGTCGTTTTATGCGGCTCACGAGTGAGCTCGTGTACCAAGCAGTAGCCGAGAGCAAGCTTGCAGGCAGGGTGCACGCATTGTTTCCTCGGCTTTCGGACGAGGAGGGGCCCATGGCGCTCAAGCTGGTGCTCATGGGTGTTATGGGCGTCATGGAGGGAAGCAACGCGCGCGATGATGCGCACATAGTGGATCTGTTGGTTGGGGACACCCGCTAGGTGGGAATGAGTAAATTCTAAACTCATCGTTTTATGTTAGTCCTTGTGGCCGTTGTGAACGTATAATGCCTAGGAATCCAAGTAGTTGATTGGCAAGGTTTGGGAGGCTGCTGCAATGGCTAGAAGAAAGAAGGATTCAAAAAAGTATCCTGGATCTACCCGAAGCGTGGACAACTCCGCAAAGACATTGTTGGCAAACATTCGCTTTATGCGGGTGGATGACCCCGTAAAGACGGTGGTCATAACGAGTGCCGTTCCAAACGAGGGAAAGACGTTCATCTCCATCAACCTTGCTCGCGCAATGGCCACGTCTGGTGTTCCAACGCTGCTGGTGGACTGCGACATGCGGAGAAGGTCCGTTGCAAGGTCGCTGGGGATCCATGCGCAGCGGGGCATGTATGCGGTCCTTTCGGGCGAGATCTCGCTCAAAGAGGCCATTGTGCCGACCGATACCCCGCAGCTGCACTTTCTTGATGCCGAGCCCCATATACCCAATCCCTCTGACCTTTTGAACTCTCGCAGGTTCCTGGAGCTCCTCAATGCGGTAAAGCAGGAGTATGGCTACGTGGTGTTTGACACGCCGCCCGTGGGCACCTTTGTTGACGCGGCGGTGCTTGGGTCAAAGGTAGACGCGGTGTTTTTGGTCGTGCGTGAGCAGTACACGCGCAAGGACGCCATTGTTCGCGCGGCCGATCAGCTGAGGACTGCCAACGCTCCGCTCTCGGGCATCGTAATGAACTTCTGCCAGAGCCAGTCCAGCGAATACTACTACGATTACTACTACTATCGCGAGGAGCAGCGCAGAAGCTCGTCGGGGGATGGAGAGGGTCCTGTGGACATGGTGGACTTCAACTCTCCGTCGCAACCCCTCGGCGCAAGCGAGAGCCAGGGCATCGTGCCTGTAAAAGAACCGTCAAGTTGGGGAAACGCGCCGGATGCTTGGGACGTTGAGCCGTACCTCTTGGGCCAGGACCTTGGCGTGGATGATGCTCAGGCGTCTGCGGAGTCGCCCGAGCCCGAGGCAATGCCCGAGTCCGAGGAGGTGGCCGAACCCGAGGAAGAGCAGGGTTTTGCGGCACCTCAGGAGTCACAGCAGCTTCCCGCCCCAAAGTCGTTGCCGGAGCGTCATAACGGTCTGGATAGCAAGGTGCCCGCAATCGATCTGGGCGAGGGTGCCTCACCCGATGGAACCACAAGGATTCCACGCATAGGCACAAGAATGTAGGCTGGGGCAAAGAGCGTGGTCCGCGCGGTAAAGAGGTAAGCCATGAGAGACATGCATTGCCACATACTCCCCGGAGTGGATGACGGCGCATCAGATATGCAAGAGTCCCTCGCAATGTTTGCGGCTGCCAGGAGCGCGGGCGTGACAAGCATTACGTGCACGCCTCATTGCCGAGAGCCCTATTTTGATTACCTTGGCATGTGGAAGGCGTTTAGGGCATTCGAGCATGAGGTGCGCGCGATTGACGCAAGCTTTCCCTTGCAGATGGGTTTCGAAGTCAATTACGACAAACTCATGGAACTTGGCCTGGGCTGGGCGCAACGACTGCACTTTGACGGGACAAACGAGTTTTTGCTGGAGCTTTCGGTCGGCGCAAGCCCTTCTAGGTTTGGAGACTACGAGCGCACCATATTTGAGTTGCAGGGAATGGGTTACGACGTGATCATTGCCCATCCAGAGCGCTACACGGCAATACAGTCCAACTTGGATCTTGCGAGGGAGCTCACCCATATGGGTTGCAAGCTTCAGGCCTCTGCCGACTTCGTTAAGGGAGGGCGCTTTGGCAGAGAGCGCCGTCCAGCGATAAAAATGCTCAAAGAAGGCCTTTATACCTATATCGCGAGCGATGCCCATTATGCTGGACACTATGGCTATCTGCGGCAGACCATGGCCAAGTGGGCGGACAGCTTGGACTAGTGGCTACTGGTCCGCATGCGCTTGAGAGAGGGGTAACAGGTGGTGCTAGAGCTGGCAAAGCGGTTTTTGCTGGGCCGGGAGTTCGTGTCGTCCGTTGACGAGATGAACCAAGAGAACCGGCTTGCCATACGCTACCTGGCGGTTATGGGAATACCCGTCTCGCTGGCCAATGTCGCGGCGCAGTCTGTAATTAGGGGTGTGCCAATACTTGCAGGTCATGGCGGCTGGATGTTTGCGTACTTCCTTGCCCTTCTGTTTGTCGACCGGTTTGTCCTGCCCAATCCCTGCAAGCGGGCGACCTTGGCCATCTATGTCTTGGAGGCCCCGCTCATTCTGATTTCCATCTTGCTCGGTACCGTGTGGGACCCTACCCATCAGGCCGTCACCTTTCTCTTGGTGCTCATGGTTGCCCCTGTGTTTGTCTTGGACCGGCCTTTGAGGCTTATGGGCATCATGTTGGGCTGGGTCGTGCTCTTTTTGGTCATTTGCTTTTTGGTAAAGGACCCATACACGATTGAGGCGGACATGGTCCATGTTATGGAGTTCACGCTTGCGTCGCTTGCGGTAACGAGCGTGGTCTTGCGACTGCGGATGAGGATGCTGCGCAGCTTGGATCGCACGATCTACCACCTCAATCACGACACCCTTACCGGCACGCGCAACAGGCGCTCGTTTGAGACAAACGCCTCCAGGTACGTGGGGAGCCCCCTCTTTGTGGCGTTTGGTGACATAGACAACTTTACCCTTCTGAGCGACTTCTACGGGCACGAGATCAGCGACGAGCTGATGAGGTCGTTTGCCTTTGCCTTGCGAAACTCCTTTGGAAACATGCATACCTACAGGTACGAGGGCGACGAGTTCTTGTGCTTTGCGACCAACAGGGACTTGCAGGATTGTCTGGCTGGCATAGACGCATGCAGGGAGGCACTAAAGTCCACAAAGACCAAAGCGATGTATTCCAACGTCACTGCCAGCTTTGGTTATGTGGTTGGCACGCCAAAGGACGTCGCGGAGCTCCATAACATGGTGAGGCTCGCAGACATCAACACTCACAAGGCAAAGAAGACGGGCGTTGACAAGGTTGAGGGAGGTCCCTACGACAACGAGGCGCTGCGTGCGGGCATCGTTGCCTCCAATCTCTCCACGCACGCGCGCTCCTACGAGGTAAACCAGCTGACGGGCCTTCCCTCCATGACCTACTTTATCACCCGCTCGCAGGAGCTGCTGCAACATGTTGCCGACCTGCAAATGCGGCCCATGGTGGGATACCTCAACCTCGTTCACTTTCACAGCTTCAACGACGAGTTTGGCTACGAACGCGGCGACGAGCTCATACGACACACCGCGGACGTCTTGCGAGAGAACCTCAAGGGCCGTCACATTGCCTACATAACGGGGAGCCAATTCGTCGTGCTGTGCTATCTGGACGAGGTGGAGCCGTTTTTGCAGGAGGTCCAGCGCGACCTTGGTGTGTACTGTGCGGGCCATCCGGTGTATGTGTGCGCGGGCTTTGCCGAGTATACCTTGGGCGACTCGGTAATCTCGCTCATAGACGAGGCAAAGATCGCTCACGACAACACCAAGGAAGACGCCCTCTACAGAATCTACGACGCGGAGCTCGACGAGGCCGAAAAGCTCAGGCAGCACATTATTGCCAACCTAGACAAGGCCCTCGACGAGGGATGGCTCAAGGTCTACTACCAGCCCATCGTGAGCTCGGCTACGGGCAGAGTGTGCGAGCTCGAGGCGCTCTCGCGCTGGGATGACCCCGAATACGGGTTCTTGTCTCCCTTCCACTTTATTGGGACGTTGGAGAAGGAGAACCTCACCTACAAGCTGAGCCTTCATGTGGTAAGGCAGGTGCTCCACGACTTTGATGAGCTGCGCAGGCTTGGGATCGAGCCTGTTCCCGTTTCCATCAACCTTTCGCGAACCGACTTCTATAGGTGCGACATGGTAAGGGAGATAACGGCCCTGGTGGACAAGGCTGGATGCGAGCATCGCCTCATTCATCTGGAGGTTACCGAAAGCGCCTTTGTAAACAATCAGGAGTTCCTAAGAAACGAGACGGAGCGCTTTAAGGCCGCGGGGTTTGAGGTGTGGATGGACGACTTTGGAAGCGAGTACTCCACTCTCAACCTGTTGGAGGAGCTCGATTTCGACCTGGTAAAGATCGACATGCGCTTTATGCGCAACTTTGCTCCAGAGGGTCGCAACGCAATCATCGTTGCCAACATAATTGCAATGTGCAAGCAGCTGGGAATGTCTACGCTGGTGGAGGGCGTGGAGACCGTGGAGCAGAGCGCCATATTGAGGGGCTTTGGATGTGACCTCTTGCAAGGATACCTGTTCTCCAAGCCTCAGCCTCTCAATGGGCTGTTGAGCTTCATCTTGGGTGAGCGTCATTGGTAACGTTGCCCTCAGATGGGTCTAATCAAGCATGCCCAATTGCCTTCTCGTGCGCTACAATCGTCGTGAGGAAAATGGGACAACGGTTGCGTGGGGAGGCATATATGACGACGAATCCTCTGCTCGAACGTGTGCAGCAGGCCACACTTGAGCCTCCTGGGTCGCGCAAGTCGGTTGCCGACCTTCTTATGCGGGAAGGAAGCGGCTTGGCAAACCTCACCATGGCAGAGGTGGCCGACCTCACGTTTACCTCAAAGCCCTCGCTGGTGCGCTTTGCCAAAGCCATGGGCTACTCGGGTTGGCGAGACTTTAGGCTCGCGTTTGTGACGGCGATGCGTCAGAGAGAGGAACGCAGAAACTCGGACCAGTGCGTAGACCCCAATCATCCCTTTGGTCCCGATGACTCGCTCGACGATGTGGTAAGGAGCGTGTCGCTGCTCGAGCAACAAGCCATTGCCGAGGCGCAAGCCCAAGTTGACGAGTTCACGCTTTCCGTGGCGGCGAGCCGGGTGCTTCAGGCACGCAAGCTCGTGTTTCTTGGCGACGAGCCCAATTGCTTCTATGGCGAGCTCTTTGCGTATAAGCTCGATCAGATAGGAATCGCCTGCAGCGTGCCCCCGCGGGATGAGTGGCGGGCTACCGTAGAGGACCTGTGCGAGCAAGACTGCGCCATCATTGTCTCTTACTCGGGCAATGGCATGCAACGCGATCCCGTGAGGCTCCTGTCGGTGTTGAAGAGCGCCAACGTGGCGGTCGTTGCGATCACCAACAGCGGTGCCAATTGGTTGCATGAGCAATGCGACTGCGTTTTGGGCTTTAGGCCACGCGAGCACTACTATAGTAAGATCTCTGGCTACTACAGCGAGCAATGCATATCGTTTATGCTCGACGCGCTCTTCTCGGCAGTCTTTTTGACGAACTACGACCGTAACGAGATGGCAAAGCTTCGCACCATTATTGCCTACGAGCGATTGCATAACCAGCGCGTGGTTGACGTGTTGCCGTACTGACGGACCATGCCTATGGCCTCGTACTAAGGAGGAACGGATGATACTGTTTGACGAACCCATGAGCGCCCATACGACCTTTGGCGTGGGCGGTCCTGCGGATGTGTTTGTGATACCCCGCAACGCACGCGAGGCGGCGGACGCGGTACTGGCTTGCAGAAAGCTCGACGTGCCGTACTTCGTGTTGGGGAAGGGGTCGGACCTCTTGGTCTCCGACGATGGTTGCCGCGGTGTGGTTATATCGATGGAGGACCTTTGCAGCATTGAGGTTGACGGGACGTCTTTGGTGTGCGAGGCGGGGGCAGCGCTTGCAGACGTTGCCGCAGCTGCCTGCGAGAATGGCCTAACGGGCTTCGAGTTTGCCTGTGGCATTCCGGGCAGCATGGGCGGCGCCTGCTTTATGAACGCCGGGGCATACGACGGCTGCATGGCCGACGTTCTGCGCTGGGTTGAGGTGCTTACTCCTCAGGGAGAGACGATGACGCTGGGCGTGGATGAGCTGGCGCTGGGATACCGGGCGAGCCGTATTCGCTCGGAGGGCTTGCTTGTGCTGCGTGCCTGCATAGAGCTTTGCCCAGGGAGTCGGGAGGCCATTCAACAAAAGATGGACGACCTCACCCAAAGGCGCGAGGAGAAGCAGCCTCTTGAGTACGGCAGCGCGGGGTCAACCTTTAAGCGGCCCGAGGGCTACTTTGCGGGCAAGCTCATTATGGATGCGGGCTTAAAGGGATACAGGGTAGGCAACGCCTGCGTATCCACCAAGCATGCCGGGTTTGTGGTAAACCTTGGCGGGGCGACGGCCGCAGACGTGCGCGCGGTTATCGTGCACGTGCAGGATGAGGTGGAGCGCCAGTTTGGCGTGCGCCTGGAGCCCGAGGTCCGCTTTATTGGCTGGTAGCCCCGCGTGGCACACCATTTCCCGGAAACGGTGTGCCACCAGGAGGCGTCGTTAGTTGCGCAGCGAGTTGAGCGGGGCGGGAAAGCGCCCGCCACGATGGGCAAACACCGTGCCCGCAAACTGGTTTACCGGCATGACGGGCGCCGAGCCAAACAAGCCGCCAAACTCCAACAGGTCTCCCTCAACATGACCGATGGCGGGAATGAGGCGCACGGCGGTCGTCTTGCCGTTTATCACGCCTATGGCCATCTCGTCCGCAATTATGCCGGCGATCGTCTCTGCGCTCGTGTCGCCGGGGATTGCAATCATGTCGAGGCCCACCGAGCACACGCAGGTCATGGCCTCGAGCTTCTCGAGCGACAAGGCCCCGTCTTGGGCTGCGCGAATCATGCCGGCATCCTCGCTTACGGGAATAAAGGCGCCCGAAAGGCCGCCGACGCTCGAGCTCGCCATCACGCCGCCCTTCTTTACCGCGTCGTTAAGAAGGGCCAGGGCACAGGTGGTGCCGGGACCTCCGCATTCGCCCACGCCAATTATCTCTAGGATACGTGCCACGGAGTCGCCTGCCGCTGGGGTGGGGGCAAGGCTCAGGTCTACGATGCCCTTTTGCGCGCCGAGGCGTCGTGCGGCCTCGCGGCTCATGAGCTCGCCCGCGCGGGTGATCTTAAAGGCGGTGCGCTTTATGCGCTCCGCTACCTCCATGAGGTCTGCGGTGGCGGGAAGCTCCTGCAGGGCGGCTGCCATTACGCCAGGACCCGACACGCCAACGTTTATTACCGTGTCGCTCTCGCCGGATCCGTGGATCGCACCGGCCATAAAGGGAGAGTCCTCCACCATATTGCTAAAGACCACGAGCTTGGCAGCCCCGTAGCAGTCTATGTTGGTGGTGAGTTGGGCGGCCTCACGGATCTTGTGGGCCATAAGCAGGACGGCGTCCATGTTTATTCCCGCACGAACGCTGGCCACGTTTACGCTGGAGCACACGCGCTCGGTGGTGGCGAGGGCGGCCGGTATGGAGTCTATGAGGCGCTTGTCGGCAGAGCCCATGCCCTTTTGCACGAGGGCCGAGAAGCCGCCCATAAAGTCGATGCCAAGCTCCTCGGCCGCACGGTTCATGGCGTGTGCTATGGGGGAGAGGTCTTGGTCGGGGCATGCTGCGGCAATGTGCGAGATGGGCGTTACCGAGACACGCTTGTTTGCAATGGGGATGCCGTATTCGCGCTCCAGGTCCTCGGCAACAGGCACGAGGCGCTGTGCCGCAGTGGTTATGCGGTCGTAGACCTTGGTGCACATGCGCTCCATGCTCTCGTCGGCACAGCCAAAGAGCGAGACTCCCATGGTGATGGTGCGGAGGTCAAGGTTCTGCTCGGTCACCATGCAGCGTGTCTCGGCAACCTCCTCGGGGGTGATGGCCATGGCCCGTCTCCTTTCGCGCGGTATGACCGGATCATTGTACAAGAACGTCTGGAAATTGGCGTGCCTACGATTCGATGTAGACCTTGATCTTGGGACGACCCCTCCTGGTTGGGACGACGCCGACCCTTTGGGGCCTCGCGCCCAAGAGCCGTCCGACCGCGTCCTCGAAGGCGTGTTTGGTGGCGTTGCGCATGGCGCCGACCGATGAGTCGATCGTTCGCTGGATGAGGTCTATGGCCAGCTTGCGCGTGCGCTCGTCTGTGGTGCCAAGGGCACGTACGACTTGCTGCATGGCCTCTGGCGTTGCGCCGACCTGATTAAAGGTGCTTGCGCCGCCTGCCTGAAGCGCGTCAAAGACCTCGTTGGTAACGCGTTCGCGCTCATCGAGTGGTATGCCGTCCACCCACGCTGCAAGGGACTTGTTGAGTCGCTGGCAGTCTGGGCTTAGCTCGTCAACTTCTTGCATGCCGTCGCGCCTAACCTGCCATGTTGCCATGTCGTGCTGATCGATACCCGAGGCGGTGCTGGCCACCACCATGCGCTTCTCGTCCGTACGTGCAAAGATCATGCCAATTACGCTGTAGACGGGAACTATAAGGCGGAGCTTGTCTTTTAGGATCTGTCGCGTGCTTTGGGGCATGACCTCAGGTGCCATGCCGGGACCGTCATTGGAGTAGACGCAGGTCACGCGTTGGCGCAGATGGTCAGAACAGCTTGCCGCAGCATACTCCGCCAAGTTTGCACCCTTTGAGTGTCCGCCCACCATTATGCTGGCCTCGTGTTCCGGCGCGTCCGCACGAATGATGGCTCGCTCCAAATAGCGGGCGGCCTCTTCCTGCGCGGCGGTAATGCGAAAGCTGATCATAAGGTTCTCTCGCCAGCCCACCAGCGTGGAGTCGGTTCCGCGAAACGCCACGTATGTGCCCGCATGGGGGAGGTCATACTGAATGGCGGCAAACTGAAGTGCGCGGGCTGGGTCCACGATGTCGGCATAGGCGCTTAGGCGCACGTCGCCAAAGCGCTGCGACTCCGCCGCCAGACGCACGAGCTGCGTGTCCATTCCCGTAACCGAACGAACAAAGGGAGCCACGTCGCCCCCGCCCTTTTGCAGCAGGCTCTTGCATGCGTCGCCAAGCGAGACCGAACCGCCTTGGTCCTCGCTAGGTACGACTCCGCTGAAGTCCAGGTACACAAGGATGGACAGGACGAGGTTGTCCACATCGTTGAATGGGCGCATGTCAAAGGTTACGTCCCCGCGCCACTCCAGGTAGTCGTAGATGTTTGCCATGTGCGCCTCCCGCATGGTCGCCACTTGGAACAGGAGTATAGCAAAGTAGCTGCGTTGAGCTTGGCGCCATACTCCCTGTTTCCAAACGTGCGACTATCGCAAGGTCACGTATGCCTCATAGGGTTGCAACACGCCCGGCTTGTGCTGCGCGTAGTTGCAGATCAGGGCCTCGCCTGCGTTTGAGTCCCAAAGGTCGCACGGCTGCTCCACGTCCGTCCAGTTGCAGCCCACCGTAAGCACGTGCTCGCCGTCCGCGCGCTCATACGCCCAAATGGCTTCACTTTCCTCCAAAAGCGGTCTAAATACGCCATCGGTGATTATGTCCAAGTTATGGCGTAGGTCGATGAGGCGCTGGTAATAATAAAAGATCGAATCGGGATCGGCCAGCGCCGCTGCGGCGTTGATAGTCTGGTAGTTGGGATTCACGTCAATCCACGGCTCCACGCCATCAGGACAAAAGCCCGCGTTTGCCATGTCGTCCCACTGCATGGGCGTGCGCGCGTTGTCGCGTGCCACGTGGTCAAAGCAATCGAGCATCTGCTCGGGTGTGAGCTGGTGCAACTCGTCCACCGCCTGATGCCAGATGTTTATCTCCTCAACGTCGCGGCATTCCTCAAGGCTCGTAAAGTGCTTGTTGGTCATGCCAAGCTCTTCTCCTTGGTAGATGTAGGGTGTGCCCTGCATCATGTGCAGGCAGGTGGCAAGCATCTTTGCGCTGAGCACGCGCCACTCGGGGCGCTCGTCGCCAAAGCGGCTCACGCAGCGCGGTTGGTCGTGGTTGTTCCAATACAGGCTGTTCCATGCCTGGCCCGCAAGCTCCACCTGCCATTTGTTGAGGATTGCGCGCAGGCGTGGCATTGATGCGCGACCGACGCCCCACTTGTCCACGAGCGGTGCGGGCTCGTTGAGCCATGCGTCCACGTGCTCAAACTGGAACACCATAGAGAGCTCGGAGCCGTCTGCCGCCGCATAGCGCTTGGCCTCCTCTATGGTAGCGCCGCTGGCCTCTCCCACGGTAAGGAGGTCGTAGTGGCTCAGCACCTCGCGGTTCATCTCGCGCAGGAACTCGTGAACGCGCGGGCCGTTTACCACGTATGGGCCAAAGTCGCCATAGCCGTCGGGCCCCAGCTCGCCATTGGGCAGCGCAACGTTCTTGCTTATGAGGCTGATCACATCCATGCGCCAGCCGTCAACGCCCTTGTTGCACCACCAGCGCATCATGTCGTAGATTTCGCTGCGCACGCGGGGGTTCTCCCAGTTGAGGTCGGGTTGCTTTGTGCTAAAGAGGTGCAGGTACCACTGGTCGGTGGCCTCGTCATACTTCCAGGCCGAACCCGAGAAGACCGAGCGCCAGTTGTTGGGCGGAAGGCGCGTGCCGTCTGGGGCCACCGAGCCGTCGCGCCACCAGTAGAAGTCGCGGTACTCGCCTGTACGACTCTTGCGGCTCTCCACAAACCACGCGTGTTCGTCGGATGTGTGGTTGGCCACGAGGTCCATTACGATGCGGATGCCTAGTTCGTGTGCGCGTGCCAGCATGCGGTCAAAGTCGTCCATGGTGCCGAACTCGTCCATAATCGCGCGATAGTCGCTTATGTCGTAGCCGTTGTCGTCGTTGGGCGACTGGTACACAGGTGAGAGCCAGATTACGTCGATGCCAAGCTTGGCAAGGTAGTCAAGGTGCTCCGTTATGCCTTTGATGTCACCAATGCCGTCGCCGTTGCTGTCGGCAAAGCTTCGCGGATAGACCTGGTAAATGACGGATTTCTTCCACCACGGTGTGTTGCTCATGGTCGCTCCTTCGCGTTTTGCCAAAAGGAGCCAAACCCCCTTTTGCCATTTGTATTCGTTCCGATGATAGCCGTGGGGAAAGAAGTTGCGCTCCCAATATGACAAAGCATGCTGAAGTACCATAGTGCCTCAGGCAAAAGTGTAAAAAGAGGTCTGGCTCCTTTTGACGGGTCCCTTTAGACATAATGGTAAGGAGATGCGATGGCAACCGCATGGATACTTGGGAGCATTGGATGGATGCCCAGTGCGGGGCAGCAGACGTGCTGTGTGCTTGTGGAGTTGGGCGACGAGCTCATATTGCTCGATGCGGGTTCGGGAGTTGCCAATCTTGATCTTTGCGAGGACGTGCTGCGACGGCATGGGCGCCTTTCTATTCTGCTCTCGCACTATCATCTGGATCACGTGGTGGGGCTTATGTACCTCAAACGCTTTGCGGCGGATATGCGCGTGGACGTGTACGGCCCGGGCAGGCCCGTGTATCCAAAGACCACGGAGGAGTATGCGGCTGACTTGTTGCAGCCAGCGATGTATTCTTCGGGGCATTGGGGGTTTGCACGCGAGGTGCGGTACCTCGACTATGGTGGGCGTGATTTTTGCGTGGGTTCGGTGCGGGTGGGCGTGCGTCCACAGCGTCATTCGGCACCGTCGTTCGAGCTTAGGTTGGACAATGCGCTCGTGTATGCGACCGACTCTGCGTTTGATGCGGAATTGTGGGAGGGGCAGGCACCTGCGAGGGTGTTGCTGCACGAATGCTGGCAGCTTGCGGATGGTGATGCGCGCCACACGAGTGCCGAGGCGCTTGTGGCGGGAATTCCAGAAGGCATGTTTGACCGTGTGGTGTTGCTGCACCAAAACCCTGCCTGGGCTCACGCCGATCGCTTGCATGTGGAGGCTGCGGTGGCTTCTCGTGGCTTCGAACTCGCCCGCGATGGTCTTGTGATTGAGGTTTAGTTGGCGGAGACCGCGATTAGTGGGCAATAAAGATTCAAACTACCGAGTTTTCGCAGGTAATGTTTCTGAAAATGTGGCCAAAGACCCTCGTATTGCCCACTAGCTATTTTATCTAGTGGGCAATACGAGGGTCAGTATTCTAATATCGGATACTCTCAACTGGGCTTTTGTTGTAGTTTGAGTTTTTATTGCCCACTAATCTGAGCTTGATGAGGCGCAGTACAACGCAAGGACCAGCGTTTTGGCAAAAGGGGGCTTAGCACTCTTGCCAAAACAGGTCGGGTTATATTAGCCCGAGGTGCTTGAAGGCGTTGTACAAGCCGTCCTCGTTTACGTCGTCGGTAATGTAGTCAGCCGCGGCCTTTATCTCGGCACCGCCGTTGCCCATGGCCACGTTGTAGGCGCACAGCTCAAACATGGAGAGGTCGATCTTTGCGTCGCCAAACGAGATGGTGTCGGCCTGATCGGCGCCCAGATGCTCCAACAGCACCTCGATGGCATGCTTCTTGGTAATCCCCTTGGGGCCAAGGTCGCCAAACAGTGCCTGCTCGTCCTTGCCGCCCCACGTGTTGCACTCCATGTCGGGAAACTCGATCTTGGAGTCAAGGTGGTCTTGGTAGCTCGAAAGAATAAAGCTCACCTTGTTAACGTCGTCGCGATACAGGTCGTCGGTGCGAATCATGGAGTTGATAAAGTTCTGGCCGGCGTTCTTTGCGGACTCCTCGTCAGCGCCCTTGCCCATGGCGTACTTATACATAACGGCTGGGGCCTGCTCCACAAACCAGCTGTTAATGTACATGCCGCTGTTTGCCTCCAAATAGAAGCCCAGGTGGCGCTCGTTGCACCAGTCAACGATGTGCTTTACCTGGTCAACCGTAAGCGCCTGATGCATAACGACGTCGCCAGCATCCTCTACGTAGCCGCCGTTGGCACCAATCATGCCGTCAAGCTCCGGCAGATCGCGCTGCTCAATCTCGGCCTTTGAGCAGCCCGTGCAAATGTACACCTTGTTGCCGTTGGCACGTGCCATGTTTACCGCCTTGGCTGCGGAGTCGGGGCACTTTGCATCGTAGTCAATGAGGGTTCCGTCAACGTCCAAAAACACGATTTTGCTCATATGGCTTCCTTTCGGTCTGATAACCTGTATTGTTCTATGCTAGCACGGGCATAAGGCCTATGTCATGCGACAGCCAACAACGAAACAGAGGGGAACGGCGATGGCGGGAAACGGCAACGATTGGAACTCGTTCATACAAAGCAAGCAGGTGCAGACGGTCATGTACAGCATCTGCGTCTTCTTCTGCCTGTTCTATACGGTGGACGGAATCATGGAGATGCTGTCTCCGGAGAGGTCCGCAAACATGATGGAGGCCATAGGCGCTCCGGGCTACTATGCCCTGACCATCGTTCGCTGCGTGGTTCTTCTGATTACCGCAGGCGCGTTTGGACGCATAGTCTTGCGCTCCATGCGAGGAGACGACTAGCCCAAGGGCATGTGGTTCGCGTATCCGTGGTTGTTTGCGGATACAACCCGTCAGTCCGCGGCCTCTTTGAGGGCCTCTTCTTCCCTGCGAAGCTCGTGTAGCATGCTTATAGCCATAGGTAGCGCTATGAGCGTGGTGATGATGTCGGTTACGGGCTGGGCAATCTGTACGCCCAGCATTCCAAGGAGCTGCGGCAGCACAAGAACCACAGGACCCAGCACCAGACCGAGCCTGCAAGATCCCAGTATGGTCGCGCGCCACATCTTTCCACTCGTCTGCAAGAGGAAGTTCGTTGCCATGGCGACCCCCGTAAGCGGCATGGTAAAGCTCTGCAGTCGCAGGATGAGCGTGCCAAATTCCACCACGGCGGGATCGTCTCTAAAGAGTGCGATAAGCTGTGGCGCAAAGGCAAACGTTACGACCCCAATCGCCGCGACAGAGACAAAGCATGCCTGTATGGCGGTGAGGTATGCCTCGCGGATACGGGCATAGCGCTTTGCGCCAAGGTTGTATCCCACGATGGGCTGAAAGCCTTGGCCAATGCCAATCTGAAAGAAGTTCGCCACGCTCGTGATGCGCTGCACCACGGCAACGCCTGCGATGGCCGCATCGCCATATGGTGCGGCGGCGTTGTTTAGAAGTGACGTGGCGACGCCCAGCATCACCTGTCGTGCAAACGAGGGCACGCCGCCGTTGTTGATCTGCCGTATCATGGCAAGGTCGGGCACGCGCACGTAGCGAAGCCCAAGCTTTGTGATCCCCGCGCGCTTCATCTCGTAGAGCAGCAAAAAGAAGCTCACGGCCTCGCTTATTACGGTTGCGAGGGCGCTGCCCGCGATTCCCAGGTCCAGCCAAAAGATGCACACGGGCGTAAGGACTGTGTTGAGCAAAGCCCCCGCCACCATGCAGAGCATGGAGTAGAACGACTCGCCCTGAAAGCGAAGCTGCATGTTCATAAGAAAGCCGCTTGCGATAAACGGGGCGCCAACCAGCAAGATGCTTATGTAGGTCCGTGCATACGGCAGGATGGTTGCCGTGGAGCCTCCCAAGTAGCAAAGCTGGTCCAAGAACAGGTGGCCAAGAATTGCGATCAGCGTACCCAGAATCACGGTTCCGGCAATGCCGGTGTTCACAAACACGTTTGCGCGCTCGGTGTCTCCGGCTCCCAGGCAGCGGCTCATGTGGATGCCGGTTCCCTGTGCAAGATAGAAAGCCATCGCCTGGATGACGGTAGACGTTACAAAGGCGACGCCAACAGCCGCGCTGGCGCTGGTGGAACCCATCTGCCCCACAAAGAACGTGTCGGCCAGGTTGTAGAGCGTCGTGACCACGTTGGCAAAGATCGACGGTGCGGCAAGCGAGATGATGAGCGGCCTTACGGGGTGCTCGAGCATCTCGCGGCGCTTCTCCTCGGGTGTTTGGGTTTGCGGACGTAAATACGATATCAATGGTTTCATACTTTTATGATAACCCACATTTGCAAAGAATGGCAGAAGATGCGGCACACAGTTTCCGGGAATCGGTGTGCCATAATGCCTTTGGATAAGAGCGATGCGGACGGGAGGTACCGTGTTGGATCGACCGAATAAGCTGTGTTTTGCGAGTGACTACATGGAAGGCGCGCATCCTTTGATCTTGGAGCGCCTCGTGAGCACCAACATGGAGCAGACGGGCGGCTATGGCTCCGATCATCATAGCGAGCACGCACGCGAGCTCATTCGCAAGGCCTGTGCGGCACCAAGTGCGGAAGTGCAGTTTTTGGTGGGTGGCACGCAGGCCAATGCATGCGTTATTGGGTGCGTGCTTCGCGCCTGGCAGGGTGTGATTGCCGCCTCTACGGGACACGTGAGCCAGCACGAGGCGGGAGCCATTGAGTTTGGCGGTCACAAGGTGATGGAGCTGCCGGGTGATGAGGGCAAGCTCGTCGCAGACCAAGTGGAAGCGTTCGTCACTGCCTTCGAGCGCGACCAGAACCGCGACCACATGGTTGCCCCTGGCATGGTGTACATATCCCAACCAACCGAGTACGGCACGCTGTACTCGCTGGCCGAGCTTGAGGCGCTCGCAGCCGTGTGCCGTGCGCACGACCTGCGGCTCTACGTGGACGGGGCTCGTCTTGCCTATGCCTTGTCCACGCCACAAAACGACGTCACGCTCACCGACATCGCGCGGCTGTGCGACGTGTTTAGCATTGGGGGCACCAAGTGCGGCTGCCTGTTTGGGGAGGCGGTAGTGGTGCCAGACCCCGCGCTCATTCCGCACTTCCTTACGCAGATAAAACAACGCGGTGCCCTGTTGGCAAAGGGCCGTGTGGCCGGCGTGCAATTTGAGGTGCTGTTTGAGGACGGCCTGTACGAGCGCATTGGCTCGTCTGCCATAGAGCAGGCAACGCGCATTCGCAACCGTCTGCGCGAGGTTGGTGTGGTGCTGCCCATTGACTCGCCTACAAATCAGGTGTTCTTGCAGCTGGACGACAAGCGCCTTGAGCTCTTTGGCCGCAGCGTGGAATACAGCTTTTGGGAGAAGCCAGACGCCACGACCACCGTCATCCGTTTGGCAACGAGCTGGGCCACGCGCGCGGAGAATGTGGACAGGTTGCTGGAGCTGCTCTGGCGGCTTGGATCAGATGACTAAGGGAGTCGCTATGGAACACCTCGTTCACTCCATCCCGCCCACCTTTGACGAGCATAGCCGCGTGCTGGTGTTGGGTTCGTTTCCTAGCCCCAAGTCGCGAGAGGGACAGTTCAACTACGGACATCCTCAAAACCGCTTTTGGAGGGTCTTGTCGGATTTGGCAAAAGAGGAGCTGCCGGTAACCAACGACCAAAAGCGCTCGTTCTGTCTTAGGCACGGCATTGCGCTCTGGGACGTTATTGCGGAGTGCGACATTGAGGGGGCGTCCGACACGAGCATTCGTAACGCCAAGCCAAATAAGTTGTCGCTCATTACGAGCGCGGCGCCCATAGTGGCGGTGTTTTGCACAGGCGCAAAGGCTCATCAGCTCTATCGTAGGTTGGGATGCGAGAAAGAGTGCGGCCTCCCCGCAACGAGGCTTCCCTCCACCAGTCCGGCCAATGCGGCGTGCGGATACGACAAGCTCAAGGAGGCGTACACGGCCATCTTTGCGGCGACAGGGGAGAGTGGCACACCGCTTCCCAGAAAGGACGTGCCACGAGCGAAGGAGGAATCGTGAGCAAGACCGAGTACGAGCTGTTTGCCCGCTGCGCGAGCGGATTCGAGGCGGTGCTGGCGACCGAGCTAAGGGAGCTGCGCCTGCGGCGTGTGCGACCGCTCAAGGGTGGCGTGGCGTTCTTTGGCTCGCTTGCCGATGCCTATCGTGCCTGCATGTGGAGCAGGGTGGCGACGCGGATTCAGCTGGTGTTGGCGCGCGTTGCGGCCACCGATGCCCAGACGCTCTACGACGCCGTTAGAGCGCTTCCGTGGGATGCGCACGTACGCAAGGGAGCCACCGTTGCCGTGGACGCACATGGGCTCAACGACAACCTGCGCAACACCAAGTTTACCGCCCTCAAGGTAAAAGACGCCCTGTGCGACGCGTTGCGCGACTCGTGGGGTGCACGTCCCAACGTGGATGCCAAGAACCCGGACTTCGAACTTAACGTTGCCCTGCACGCGCAAAAGGCCACGATCTACCTCAACCTTTCTGGCGCGTCGCTCCATCGGCGGGGTTATCGCCAAGACGGCGTGCAGACTGCGGCACCGCTCAAGGAGACGCTGGCCGCTGGCATGTTGCTGGCAGCGGGCTGGCCCCGCATGGCGCAGAAGGGCGGCGCGTTGGTGGACCCCATGTGTGGCTCGGGCACCATAGCCATAGAAGGCGCGCTCATGGCGACGCATCGTGCTCCGGGCCTGCTGCGTGAGCGATGGGGCTTCGAGGGCTGGGCAAGTCATCGCGAGGAGCTGTGGTCGCAGGTAATGCTCGATGCCCTGACGCAGGTGGAGGACAAGCCCGACGCCTTGGTGCTTGCTGGTGACATTGACCCGTCGGCCCTAGGCATTGCGCGACAGAACGCCAAACGTGCGGGCGTGTTGTCTGCGATGCGCATCTTTGAAGACGATGCAGCCAAGTTGGGACGGCACCTAAAAGGGAGGCGCTTTGCCGACGCGCCGGGGCTTCTGGCGACGAACCCTCCCTATGGCGAGCGGCTGCTCTGTAAGGAGGACCTGCCACAGATCGACCAGACGCTTGCACAGGCTGCCCAAGCGCTGCCGGCTGGTTGGACCATGGTGCTTGTTAGCCCAAACACGAGCATCGACACGGCTCTGGGTCGCACGCCACATCACGTGCTGGAATGCCACAACGGGCCGATTCGCACCTATCTGCGTACGTATGCGATCGACGAGGAGTCGCGCCACGCGTGCGAGGTCGTGTCGCTGGCGGGGGTGCAAACCAAGGTGAGCGTAGCCGAGAAGAACAGCGAGCAGTTTGCCGCACGATTGCGCAAGGCCAGCAAGGGGCTTTTGCGATGGGCGCGCAAGAGCGGCGTGACGTGCCTAAGGGTGTATGACGCGGACTTGCCGGACTATGCGCTGAGTGTGGATCTTTATCTTGGCGTGGGCAAGGACGAGGGAAGGCGTGCGGTGGTGGTGCAGGAACACAGGCGTCCCGCGTCCGTGGACGCCCGGCGCGCCGAGCGCCGTCTGGCCGATGCCTGTGCCGTGGCGCGAGCCGTGCTGGACGTTTCGCAGAAGGGGCTTGTGTGCTGCCCGTGGCGCGGCGAGGCGAGTGCCCGCACGACCATTCTGGTGTCAGAGAAGGGCTACCTGTTTGTGCCGGAGCTAGGCGCGCCATACCAAACCGGCCTGCCGCTATGGCAGCGGGGCGTGCGCGAGCTGGTGGAGCGCGAGGCGGCCGGTCTGCGGTTTGCCAACCTGTTTGACTCGTCGTGTGCGGCTACGGTATGTGCGGCGACGGGTGGTGCGCGTTCGACGGTTACGCTCAACGGCTTCGCGCACGATGCACAGTGGGCCGAGCGGGCAATGACGCTCAATGGTATTGTTGGCGGTTCTCACAACAGGCGTCATAGGTTCGTGCGTGCGGACGCTCGCACGTGGATTGACGAACAGACGCCCGCAGGGCATGCGTATGGCCTGGTGCTCTGTGTGCTGCCTTCTTGGCTGCCCGCGCGTGACGCTTCGGAGGCCGATTGGGAGCTGGGACGTGACGGCATGGCACTGGTGACCTCGGCAACGGGGCTCTTGGAGCCGGGCGGTAAGCTGGTGGTTGCATGGATGGACAAGAGCTTCAAGCTGGACGTTGCCGCGCTCGAGCAAAAGGGGCTCGCCGTTAGGAACATGAGTGCGCAGACGTTGCCGCATGACTTCGGGCGCTCGGCAAAGGAGTACCGCTGCTTCGTGATCTCGCGCGATTCCGAATAGGGGCTTGTAGCGCGGTGGCACACCCTTATTTTGGCTTGAGCATGCGTTCCATAATGCGACCAAACGCAGCGGCGAGCACCTGCTGAAACGGCGTGGCAATGATGGCGGGAAACATGACCTCGGGACCAAAGTACTGCGATGCCAGCACCGCACCTGCGGTGACGTTGCGAATCCCGCACCCAAACGACACCGCCACAAAGCGTGCGTCGTCCCCCTTGCTCAGAAGTCGTGCAAGCGCCATTCCCACCACAAAGGCACCGATGGCAAAGGCAAGCATAAGCAGCATTATGCCCACGAGCGCCGGGGTCAGGTGGTGGAGCGGCTCGGATATTCCCGTTGCGTTGGTGGCCACAATGAGGGGAAGCAGCAGTCGCGACACAGGCGTGGTGGCGGGGGCGAGCGTGCGCTTGGCCCAACCGTGCGAGGCTTCGTTAAGCACGGTCGCCACCAGCGCGGGTATGGCTACCATGTAGGTCATGTTGCCCATCATGCCCAGCGCGTCTATCTCTACCGTGGTGCCAACCAGCACTTGGAGCGTAAGGGGAATGGAGAAGGGCGAGATGAGCGTGGAGACGAGCAGCGTGGAGAGGCCCAGCGCAAGCTCACCGGCAAACATGCCTATCCACATGACGGTGGACGCGCCAATGGGAACCGTGTATTCCAGCAACACGCCAGCTACAGTGGGGGAGCCGGTGCCAAAAATGAGGGTGGCGATGCCAAAGGTGACAAGTGGCAAGACCACATGCACCATGAGGATGGTTGCAAAGAGCGCAAGCGGCCGTCGCAGGGACGTGCGCATGGCGGCCAGGTCGTTTGAGAGCGAGCTCTGAAACGTCATGATGGCAAAGAAGGTGGGCACCAGGGGCTTAACGGGAAGCAGCAGCTGGGGAAAGAGCACGCCCACAACCACACCTGCGGGCACGATTATCATGAGGTGCCTGCCAATAAACGCGCCGAGCGCGATCCACGCGTTTCTCATACCCGCCTCCTCGCGTTTGTCCGTTGGTCCTGTGCTACAGACATTTTGTACGCTCACGCTCGCAAGGCAAGCCCCAACGCACAAATTGGTGGCGAGTCGTAACGGATGGCACGTGGCACACCCATTCCTGGAAACAGTGTGCCACGTGCCACGCGCGCGGTTAGACGACGGCGACGGTGCGCTCCTCGTCTATGGCCGCAACCTTTACGCGACGGTTGGCGTAGCGATCGGCCGTGAGCGCGTCGGTGGACATCCACGTCTTTACGATGGCCATCGCCAACACCGGGCCAATGAGCTTTCCGCCAATGCAGAGCACGTTGGCGTCGTTGTGCTGACGCGCGAGCTCGGCGCACACGGGGTCTTGGCACACGCAGGCAAAGATGCCGCGGAACTTGTTGGCGATCATCGCCGACCCATAGCCAACGCCGTCCACAAAGATGCCGCGCTCGCACTCGCCCTTGGCCACGGCCATCGAGGCGGGATAGATAAAGTCGGAGAGGTCGCAACCCTCCTCGTCGTAGGTGCCAAAGTCAACCACCTCGTGCCCCTCGTCCTCAAGCCACGCCTTTATCTGGTTCTTGAGCTGGGTTCCTGCATGGTCGTTTGCCATCGCGATCTTCATGGTTGCCTCCTTGTGTTCGCATCCAAACCAAACAATCTCCCATAAGCATAGGCAAGATTCGCGGGCTTTGGCCGTGCTTTCGGTGTGCGCGCAAAAGTGGCACCCCACTCCCAGAGTGCGTGTGCTGCCAGAATGTGTGTCGCTAATGCTCGTGCTGCCAGCGCTTGAGGGTGGGCAGGAGCGCTCCCATAAACGACACGGCCTCGTCTAGGCTCACGCCCGTGGCTTGCGCAAGGTACGGCGCGGACTTCTCTATCACGTCGTCCATGGTCTCGTTTGCAAACGCGCCCTCGTCGTAGCACCACTTGCAGTAGTCGGGGTTCTCGGCTCCGTCTGCGTCGGTCCCCTTTGGCATGTTGGGCACCGAGAATGGCGTGCCGCAGCACTGGCACGACGGCTCCTGGGGCAGATCGAGCAGTTGCATCACGGGCACGTCGAGTACGTTCGCGATGAGCTTTGCCATGTCGATGCTTGGCGTCGTCTCGCCATTCTCCCAGCGGCTCACGGCCTGGCGCGTTACAAAGACCTTCTGCGCGAGCTCCTTCTGGGTCATGTTTCTGCTCTGCCTCAGCGTGGGCAGCACGTCCTTTATTGCCATGGTGTTCTCCTTTCCACTGGTCCCATACACATTGTAGGTCGCTCGCACACGCGATGTCGAGAAACATCTTGTTGCCACGCGCGCGGCTCCACGGAGCGTAGGTAGTCATGCAGAGATGTTGGACATATAGTCTTCTTGTTGCCAGAGACGAGGACAGGGGGCAAGGATGGACAGATACCTTACTGGCGCAACCATACGGGGCTTGCGAGAAAAGCGTGGCATGACGCAGGTCCAGCTGGCGAGTCTTTTGAGTGTGAGTGACAAGGCCGTGTCCAAGTGGGAGACGGGGGCGGGGTATCCCGACATAACGCTGCTTGAGCCAATCGCCAACGCCCTGCGCGTGTCGGTTGCAGAGCTGTTGAGCGGACTGGCCGTGGAGAACGCAAACGTGAGCGCCAACATGCTGAGGTCGCGCTTTTACGTATGTCCCATCTGCAAAAACACCGTTCACGCCATGGGGGAGGCGCACATTAGCTGTCACGGCATACCGTTGCCACCGTTGGTGGCAGAACCTGCGGCCGACGAACACGCAATGCACGCCTCTTGCACAGGAGACGAGCTCTTTGTGTGGGCAGATCATGACATGGACAAGCGGCACCACGTTGTCTTTGTTGCGGCCGTCTCGCCTGACTGCGTGCAGGTTAAGCGACTCTATGCCGAGGGACCCGCCGAGGCGCACTTTAGGCGCTCCGGGGTGCGCGACCTGTACTTGTACTGCAACAAGGATGGGCTGTACTCATGCCGTCTGAGCGGCGCCTTGCAGTAGCGTCTTGTCCATTGGGACAAATACCGATGGACAAGACGGGCACGTAGTGGCAAACTGTTCCTAAGCGTGCGGGGCACGGGGCCTTGCACGGACGACCATCCAAGGGGATGTCTTTTTGGTCATTGTTCTGTAGAGGACGCCAACCCAATAGTATCTGAGCAGGCAGCATATGGCTGTCGGGTTGGCGTCTGCGCGTTTTGTCTTAGAAAAACGCATCTACAGAAAGCGAGAGACCATGACTGCATTTGTAAAGTCGTCAACCTTTTCCACGCGCCTCGTGCAGAGCAAGATTATGGGGCCGAACCCCCTCAAGCTAACCGAGGAGCTGCTCCAAAACCAAAGCATCGAACCCGGGTCCGTCGTGCTGGACCTGGGCTCAGGCTCCGGCATCACCTCGTGCCTGCTGGCCCGCGAGTACGGCCTTGTCACCTATGCCGTCGACTTGTGGAGCGAGCCGGGCGACAACATGCGCTTCTTTGAGGATATGGGCCTCACCAATCGTAAAGTCTGTCCCCTTAAGGCAGATGCGTCGCAGGGACTTCCCTTTGCGACGGAGTTCTTTGACGCGGTGGTGAGCATAGACTCCTACAACTACTTTGGGCGGGATCCGCTCTACCTTGGCACCAAGCTCCTCCCATACGTAAAGCACGGAGCAATGTTGCACCTTGCCATACCCGGCATGGTGCGT
Organism: Coriobacteriales bacterium; assembly: GCA_030529665.1. Classification (GTDB taxonomy): domain Bacteria; phylum Actinomycetota; class Coriobacteriia; order Coriobacteriales; family Atopobiaceae; genus RUG440. The sequence goes on along the minus strand of JAUMWL010000003.1, from coordinate 18,836 downwards.
GACTGCCATCACGACCTTCCCAAGGAGCTGCTGGTCTCCTGGACGCCGGAGCAGCTGGAGTATATGCACGACATGCGCTGGTGGCGCGCGATGATCGAGCAGACCGAGGGCGTGCGCATCGTTGGCATGTATGAGCTTTCCTGTCACAGGGAGGCGTGGGCCGACTGGGTGGCATGCGACAACGAGTACGCCGCGGGCGATCGCGTCGCCGTCGAGGCCGGTGCGCTCGATTACCTCAACACCATCGCCATTCACCTCGTTCGCCTCTAACCCAAGTGGCACGCCGTTTTCCGGGAATAAGTGTTCCATATGGTACAACGGATTCCGGGAAACGGCGTGCCGTTCTTTGGGGATATACTTAACTCGTACTGTTTATACAAGGCAATGTGCGCGAGAGGAGCCTTATGAAGACCTATCCCCTAACTGCGGCACAGCGAATGCACGACATCTGGATTAGGGACTATGGCACGCAGCAAGTGTCTGGCGTAAGCATGGTGGCGGCCCTCAAGATTCCCATGGAGTTCGATGTCCTGCAGCGGTGCATGCAAATGGAGTACGAGCGCAACGGTTGCATGCGCCTTCGCTTTACCAAGCGCAACAGGCAGGGCGAGGTCAAGCAATACTTTAGCGGCAAGAAGCGCAGCATTGGCGAGGTTCCCCTCATAGATCTTAGCGGCATGAGCTCCCAAGAAGCCGATGACACCATGCAGCATTGGGCGTACCAGACCTTCGACGGCGACAACATAGCCATGTTTGAGTTCAAGATGGTAAAGCTGCCCCATGGGTTCAACGGCTTCTTCCTCCATATGGACCATCGCCTGGTGGACTCCCAGGGCTTGGCCGTGCTCGTGGGCGATTTGCTTCGCCTGTACGCGCACGAGGTTCTTGGAACCAAGGAGCCACCCGAGCTTGCTGACTTCTCACAGGTTCTTGAACGCGACCTTGCCAAGGCGTCCAACCCAAGGCGCCTGGAGAAGGACAAGCGCTTTTGGGACGATCAGCTCGATACACTGGGCGAGCCGCTCTACTCTGACATCCAAGGACCCTCGGTGCTCGAGGAGTCGCGGAGGCTTCATAACGACCCCACCCTGCGCGCTGCGGACGTGGAGATGACAGACACCTTTGTTGCCGTAAAGGACTACTACCTTGAGCCCGAGCCAACCTCGCGCCTCATGCGCTTTTGCGAGTACAACCAGCTTTCCGTGACCAACGTGATCCTGTTGCTCATTCGCACGTACCTCTCCAAGGTAAACAACGGACAAGAAGACATTACCATCCAGAACTTTATCTCCCGCAGGTCCACCAGGGCCGAGATGGCATCGGGCGGCAGCCGCACCATAATGTTTCCCTGCCGTACCGTCATTCCACCCGACATGGAGTTCTTGGATGCCGCGTACGAGATCCAACAGGCGCAAAACCGCATCTACCTGCATGGCAACTACGACCCCGAGCTCATTCGCGAAGAGATGCGCAAGCGCTACGGCACCCCTCCCAACACCGCCTACGAGAGCTGCTACCTTACCTACCAGCCTCCCGCGGCCTCGTACGAGACCGCAAGCCTTAAGGGCATTCCCTTCTATGTGAAGTGGTTCGCAAATGGTGCCGCGACCAAGAAGATGTACCTTACCGTTTCGCACAACAGTGCGGGCGAGATGAGGTTCTCCTATCACTACCAAACGGCTCATCTTGTCGAGAATGACATCGAGCTTCTGTATTACTACATGATGAAGATTCTCTTCCGCGGCATCAATGACCCACATGTAACCGTGGGCGATATAATGGCGCAGGTATAGGTAAGGCTGGCTTACGGAACGAAAGGCTCAAACATGAATCTGGATTTGCAGTTTAAGGAAATCCTTGCACAGTATTGCGATTATAGCGCTGACGAGATAACCAACGACATGCGGTTCCGCGAGGACCTGGCCATGTCGTCGCTTGACTTCGCAACGCTTCTTGGCGAGATCGAGGACGAGTTTGACATCGAGTTTGAGGAAGTGGGGTTTGCCAACATCATGTCGGTGGGCAAGGCCTTGGAAGTCTTGGAGGAAATGGTATGAGCAAGCTCGTACGCGAGTTCATAGACCAGAATTGTGGCGAGTGTCCCGAGCTGGACGCGATTCGCTGGCTTCAGAAGAAGGACGTGAAGAGCCTTACCTATGGAGAGCTCCTAGACGAGACAACCGCGATTCGCAAGGGCATCGTTGCCGAGGGCTTTGATCACACGCAGATTTCCCTCATTGGCACTACGAGCGTGAGCTGGATCTGCTCGTATCTGGGCATTATTACCGGAACGTGCGCGGCCGTGCCCCTTGACCCGCAGATGCCCGTTGCCGACCTCATTCCGCTGGTAAATCGATCCGACTCCACCGCTCTGTTCCTTGGCAAAAAGTGCGTCGGCATGCTGCCAGCGCTGCTTGCGGGATGTCCTCAGCTGCGCAAGGTGTGGATCATGGAGGGGGAGCGTCCGGAGTGCGACGACGAGCGCGTGGAGACGATTGCCGAGCTCAAGGCGCAGGCCACGGATGCGGACGTTATGCCCACCCACGACGACCTCGCCATGATTATCTTTACCTCGGGAACCACCGGACTTGCCAAGGGCGTCATGCTCTCTCAGCACAACTTGGCCGAGAACGTGGCGGCTCTTTCGTTTAAGACGGGGCGCAGCGTGCCGCTGCTCAACGTGCTTCCCATCCACCATGCGTTCTGCCTGGTGATGGACTGGCTGCGCGGCTT
>JAUMWL010000003.1:0-16003 GCA_030529665.1 Coriobacteriales bacterium | reverse complement strand
AAGAACCTCATTATCCTCTCCAATGGCGAGAACATCTCGCCCGAGGAGATCGAGGGCAAGATCCTGCTTAACGACCTTGTTGGCGAGGCGGTGGTAACGGGTGAGGGCAACGGCCTTGTGGCCAGAATCTACCCCGACCCGGACGTGGTTGCCGCCAAGGACCTCGACGAGGACGGCGTGCATGCCGCTTTGCAGGCGATGCTGGATGCCTACAACCGAGAGCAGCCGTCGTATCGTCAGCTGGTGGGGCTCGTGGTGCGCAAGAACCCGTTTAACAAGACCGCCACGCGCAAGATCAAACGCCAGGAAGTGGAGATTGACGAACCGGCTTAGTCGGGAGCGAGGGACCCTATCTCATAGATGCTCATGTTTGGACTTCACAGCATAACGGAAGGCAGATGATATGGAGCTGGCACTCAAGTTGGGCAAGAAGATTCCTCGGCCATCTTTTTGCACGTCGCGTAGCAAATGCCCGAGCCCCGAGCGACTGGCACGCAGACAACTGGTTGATCGCAACAACATGCATGCAGTGTACGAAGCCAAGCCACGCTCCTATAAGTGCATCAAGCGGGTGTTTGACGTCGTTGCGTCTACGGCTGCTCTGGTAGCGCTATCTCCCGTGCTTCTTGTGTCGGCAATGGCCATCGTCATGGAGGATGGCCTTCCCGTTATATACGCGGCCCCGCGCGAGGGCAAAGACGAGAAGCCCTTTAGGATGTACAAGCTGCGTTCCATGTACAACGATGCGGAGGCCAAACTGCAAGAACTCATGGACCAAAACGAGCAGACGGGCCCCGCGTTCAAGCTCCTCGACGACCCCCGTATTACGCGTGTGGGACGATTCCTACGCAGGATGAGCATCGACGAGCTTCCCCAGCTCGTCAACATCATTCAGGGTGACATGTCCATAGTCGGCCCGCGTGCCATTCAGCACACCCAGGAATTCACCGCCTACGAAAAGCAGCGCATGGTGGTGAAGCCCGGACTCACCTGCTATTGGCAGGTGAGCGGCCGTGCTCGTATTGATTGGGACGAATGGGTGGAGCTCGACTTGGACTACATTCAAGATATGAGCGTGCTCACCGATCTTAAGCTTATTGCAAAGACCTTTGGTGCGGTGGTGAGCGGCGAAGGTAGTTACTAGTGCGTGGGAAAAGGGGCCAAACCCCTTTTCTCAAGGAAGGGTTTTTTGAGAAAAGGGGTTTGGCCCCTTTTCCCACGCAGAATGGATGTGGCATGGAGTCAGAGTCGTTAAGAGTCGAGCTTCGCATTCCCAGCACCACGACGCTGGTGTCCGTGGCGCTTGCCATCCTTATATTTTGCGGGCAAGTCTTTGTGTCGGGTGTAGTCACCTTTTTGCCGGACGTTGTGCAGCAGGTAATCCGACCGACCCATTCGCCCATTGCGATGGCCCTGCTTCTATTGGCGCTGTGCAGAACGCGTCGTAATTGGAGGGTTGCTGGTATATGTGCCGTGGCAGGTGTAGCAGCCGCGCTAAGCTTGCCCTATATCAAGGACACTATTGCGTGGGAGCTTCTTCCGCTCCTCTTGTGTGCCTTGGCAGTGGGTGATTCCGATATCGCTCCCGTGGTACGTGCGTGCTTTTGGGCGTTGTTGGCATCGCTATCCGTTATCGTGGTAATGGATGCACTGCGCTTGTCTTCATCCGCATGGGCAAAACCCAACTGGTATTGGGCGTATTCCTACGGATTTGGTCATCCCAACGTAATGGGTGCGCTCCTGTACAACACGTTAAGTACCATGACGCTCGCTATTGATAGAAAACGCTTTAGGCTGCCGCTCCTGATTTGTTGCGTTGCGACCATGTGCTTTACTTTTTTTGCTTTAAGCTGTAGAACAGCAGCCGTACTAGAGCTGATCCTTACGCTGGCCATAATAATCGAAGGAATAAGGCCGGACTGGATGGCACGGATGGAGACGTCGTGGGTGTTGCCTGCACTTGTTGTGACGGGCACGGTTGCGCTTGCGCTGCTCATGCTGGCGGGAGCGATGCTTTACAGCGAGGATAACGCGTTCTTTTCCCTCGTGGACCGCTTGACCAACCTGCGGGTCAGTCACGGCAAGAGCGCATATGACTACGTAGGTGGCTTTACCTTGCTCAGCCATGCCGTAGTGCTTCCGAATCAGACGCAGTCACTTACCACGGGTGTGGAGTGGATTCTGGTAGACAGCTCCTACATTCACTACGGACTTTTTGTGGGACTCATTCCGGGCTTGTGCCTGCTGCTGATGCTTATTCGAGCGGCATGTGCCAAGAGAGGAGCACGCGACGCTGGCAACTCGGCCATGCTCTGGGTGCTCCTCGGCCTTGGCGCACTATACGGCGTTACTGAAAAATACCCCATATATATTACACGCAGCTGCGCGCTTTTGATACTTGCATGGGGACTGTTGCCAAAGGCGCGCAACCGTGCTGAGGGAGCAGCTTGTAACGTGCCGCCTTCGACGGAAGAGAAGGGCGTGGCATCGCCGCCCATCGCTCACCCAGCTTCTGCCTTGCGCACCATCTCGCAGGTCGTTGGCATGGTAATCTTTGGTGCCGTGCTTGTTCTGCTTACGTACCAAGCCCTTGGCAATGGCACGGGCAAGGTTGATGTGTCGGAGGAGTTCCCTCAATCTGTAAGGGTCGTGTGCGCTGACGGCCTCGTTAAGGGCGACTGGTTTGCCAATGGCGTTCCAGGTGCTGACGCAGAGGGTTCGGGCCTTGGCACGCTCGTTCAGGCGGACTTCTCTGCTGGAGAGCAGGTGCAGGGCTCGCTTCTGGGCAATCCCATAGATGGGTTGCTCCAGAAAAACGGAACTCGGGGCAATGCCGTGCGTTATCTTGTGTCGCCCGCAAATCACGATGATGATCCCGTCGGGGGACAATGGGGCATCTATCTGTTGGCTCCTGGACGCGGTGACCTTGGTACCGAGGAAGGCCGTTGGGCACTTTGCATGATAAACTACAGGACCAATACGACTCGCAGCATATGGTTGAACCTCAAACATAACGGCGCGGCAGTATGCGGCTGTGCAGAGCAACTGGACGCCACGGTCGCCAAGGATGAAGACCTGGTGCCGTACGGGCAAAAGGGTACGTGGCAAACGGTTGAGCGCGATGGTGCTACATATGTAGATTGCACCTTTGGTAACAAGCAGCTTTCCATAGCGATAAGAGGGGAGGATGCATGAGCGCGGCAAAGCACATGAAGCAGTCTGCGACGCAAGGGCCTGCAGCGCAGTGCCCCGCACGCAGGCGTGCGAACGACAGCCTTGCCGAGGTGCTGGTAGGTATTGCCCTTGCCGTTTGGGTGTGTGGTCGGCTCATCCTCGTTCATTCGGACGTGGGCATGCTTCCTGCCATGGCCGAGGCAAAACCGATGGCATATGTCCAGGCGCTCGCTTTCGGTTGCGTTGTTGCAGGCATCGCGATGCGAGAGACGCGCATGGATGCGGTGGGGTTCGCAAGTCTTGGCCTGCTGCTTGTGACGGCACTCACTGCGCGTACGAGACTCGCAGACCCAAGCCTTCTGGCGTTTGCGTTGATGCTCGCCGTATCCAAAGACATGCGTTTCTCTCGTCTTGCCATGTTTGGCCTTACGGGAATCGTGGGGGCAGTGCTTCTTATTGAGGCGCTTCGCGTTTTCCCAGCTGAGTTTGCGGGCGCAAATCGCGCCGCTTTGGCATATCTTCATTTTGCGGACAATCAGGTGGTTCCTCGGCTGATGTTAGAGTCGCTTGCCTGCCTGTTTCTTATCGTGCGCAAGCGCCTGTTTTTGGCACCCCTTTTTGCGGGATGCATTCTGTGCGCTGTTGTCTCTGCCATACGGTACGACGCGCGGCGCTACGCTTTGCTTATGCTGTTGCTCGGCGTGTGTGTTGTCGTCTATGCCGTGCGGCAAAACGTGCTGGATTCCGATGCCCGGCGCACCTGGGTGCGTCGTCTTGTGGCGGCCATCCCACCGCTGCTGTGTTGCGTCGTATACGATTGTGTAGCGTTCTACAACCTTGATTTTATGGGTATGAACGAAGGAGCCTACGCTAGCCTTGCGCAAAACTATGGACTCTTGGCCCTTCTGCTTGCGACGTTGTTGTATGTACGTACCGTTTTTACACTCAACGAGTGCGTGGCCACTTTTCCCACGTGGACCGTCTTTGCGCTCTATGCGCTGGCGCTCGCATTCGACGCAAATGCCATGTTTGTGGAAATGAACCTACCACTGCTTCTTCTAAGCGCTGGTTTGGGAATCGGCGATTCGGGAGGACCCAGCCATGCCTCGTGATTCCGTGGACATTGGCATCGTCGTGCCCGCCTTTAACGTGGCGGGCTATGTGCGGGCGTTCTTCGACTGCCTTAAGGAACAGACCTACCAGGGATTCCATCTGGTGGTGGTGGACGACTGCTCTTTTGACGAGACATACGACCTCTGTGTGCATGAGGGTTCTTGGCTGGGAAGCAGGCTCACGGTCCTGCGTAACAAGCGCAACCTTGGACCTGGGCAGACGCGCAACAGGGGTCTTGACGTGCTTTGCCTCGACCCGCCCACCTATGTCACGTTTCTTGATGTAGATGACTGGTTTGAGCCTGCGTACTTGGAGGACTTGCACCGTGCGGCGGTGGACTTTGCGGCAGACTTGAGCATTGCCGGCATAGTGCGCTTTGAGGATAAGAGCGACCGTGTGCTCGTAACCGAAATGGTGAGTTACCCGCCGCAGCTGTTCGAGGATTCCTCGCAGGTGGATGAGCTTGCCTCCATTAACACCTGCCCCTATGCAAAGCTCTTTCGCTTTGAACCCATTCGTCATGTGCGCTTTCGTGCGATGCGCCGCTCGGAGGATACCTGTTGGCTCTTTGAGGCGCTGCCCCACCTAAAGACGGTCAAGTTTACCAACAACGCCCTCTACCACTATCGTGTGCGGCCGACCTCGCTCTCCGGCTCTATGGATGAGGGTGCCTACTACGATATGCATCGTGAGTTTGCTGGCCACCCGTGCTTGTTCGGCTCGGAAATATTTGCGCCTTATAGGGAGATGTTCGAATGTCAGGTGTTCATTCGCAGTTCCATTGGAGGCGTAACGCGTCTTGCGTTTAACAACATGGCACGTACCTTTTTCCTCGCACGGGAGGAGCGCACATGGCTCGATGAGTGTATGCCCACTTGGCGCACGAATAAGTACTTGAGTCGTGGCAGATGGCGTAGCAAGAATAAAAAGCAAGCTGCGCTCAAGTTCTGCGCGTATCTGTACAAGTGCCATGCATTCCCCTTGTTCGTCTTTGCGTACTATGTTGTGTCGCAGGTCTTTGGGCGGGAGGTGCGAGCATGAGCCGGACAAAGATTCTGATGTTCCAGGAGTCGTGGGGTCGTGGCGGAATCGAGAGCTTTGTGATGAACATGGTTCGCGGGCTTGACCCAGCCGAATTCGAGGTGGAGCTGCTTTCTGCATATGACTGGGACAACAGCTATGATGCCGAGCTGGCCTCGCTCGGCGTAAAGCGTACGGTGGTGTTTCCTGGTCGCATGCCGGGGCTCGCAACGCGCTTTTGGCATGGAACACGTACATGGCGGCGCATGCTATCCGCAGGTGATGTGGATGTCGTGCACGTAAATGCCATGAACGGGATGACGCTTGCCTATGCCGCAGTGGCAAAACGCTGTGGAGTGCCCATTCGGGTGGTTCATTCGCACAACAATGATTTTGGGTCTGGGGTCCGCGCCGTAAAGCTGCTCTTTCACAGGCTGGGTAAGGTGTTGTGGGGAGGAGCCGCGACCATGCGCCTGGCATGTTCGCATGCCGCAGGTACATACCTTTTTGGACGTCGGTCCTTCGAGCTTGTGCCCAACGGAATTGATGTGGAGCGATTTGCCTTTAGCACTGATGCTCGTTCAAGGATTCGAAAAGCCCTCGGCGTTGCTCCCGATGCCTTGGTCGTAGGTAGTATTGGGCGCATCTCGCACCAAAAGAACTCGCTTTTCTGTGTACGAGTGCTTGCCGAGCTAAAGCAGCTGGTGCCCAATGCATGCTTGCTACTTGTTGGCGACGGCGAGCTTGTGGACAAGACGCAGGAACTGGCGGACGAGCTGGGTGTTGCTCACAGCTACCTGCACGTGGAGGCGGTGGCAAATCCCGAGGACTACTATGCGGCAATGGACGTGTTCCTTATGCCGTCGCTCTTTGAAGGCTTCGGTTACGCGCTCGTGGAGGCGCAGTGCTCAGGGCTTCCCTGCATCGTGAGCGAGGCAGTGCAGGACGAAGCGTGTATAACGGACCTTGTAAGAAAGGTCCCGCTTGCAGCTGGTGCCATAGCTTGGGCGCAGCCAATCCAGCGTGCAGACGTTACGTGCGAAAGCAGGCCCGCTTACGCGCATGCAGTTGCGAGCGCAGGCCTTGCCGTCGACGCCAGTGTGGACGCGATACGTAGCGTGTACGCTTTGGCGGCGACGCAAGCCACCCGCCTGGCAGACTGTTAGAATTACTATAGATTCTCGGAGCATAAAAGATTCAGGAGCAGGACATGAAGCACGTATTCATCGATATAAGGTTTTCGCTCTCCCTGTCTGCGACGTATGCTAAGTTCAACGGCGGAAATAACTATACCATTCGGGTAATCCGGCTGTTGGATAGCATGCGTGAATGCTCCACCCATCTGCTGTGCGAGGTAGGGGCTGTCGAAAATGCCAGGAACCTGTTTCCGGGCATTGATATTCGAGGCATCGACTCCCTTGGCGAGCTTAGGTTAAATGATGGCGATGTGCTCTTTAGCCCTCATGTAGATGATTCAAAATCTTATGCTCATGAACTTGAAGAATTGAAATTTAACAATCCAAAATGTAAGATTTGTTTGACGGTTCATGATAGAAGACATCTAGAATTAGGTTCTGATAAGTATGATGGTCTGCTCAGAGAGGGGATTAAGGTCCCTTCAGCTGCTCTCGCACTTAAGAGAAGAGTCGGGGGCGTTTCAGTAGATAAAGCCCTGAAACGTATAATAGCTCTTGCTGATAAGATATTTACTGTATCAAATTACTCAATGCAAGCTATTTTGAGAATGAATCAAAATATAGACATCAAGTATTATACACAAAGAATAGGGGATGACATAACGGCAAAAGCGGACAGGGCTGACGGAGATATACTCTTTGTAAGCGCCGGAAGACGAGAAAAGAACTTCGTACGGGCACTAATTGCCTTCGAGAAGTACGTGGAGGCCTCTGGTTCAGACATAAGACTCATCGCAACCGGACTGAGTGACAGGCAAAAGGAGCGGATAATCAAGTCGGATATCGTGAGGAAAGAAACCATTGACAATCATCTCGAAATGAGAGGGTATATTGATAATGCAGAACTTGATCAGCTTTACGATTCCTGTCGGTTCTTACTATATCCATCAAGGAATGAGGGGTATGGCCTTCCAGTAGCGGAGGCAATGCTGCATGGAATGCCGTCAGTGGCGAGTCGCGTAAGCTCTATTCCTGAGGTGACAGGGTCTGCCGCAGTGTATGTTAGTCCGACATCTGAAGACTCAATCTACAGGGGTATAAGTCTGATGATGGATGATGATTACTATGAAAAGATGTTAGAGTATGTGTTAGCCAGGAGAAGAATAATGATAGAACAGATTAAGCTAGATGAACGGATATTCGTGAATGACTTGTTATTTGGTTAAGGCGAAACACGACGAACAGCCAAAAGAAAAGAGATGTATTCGTTATTTATTATCGCGCTGTTTATGGTGCAACCCACGGCGCGCGGAATCCGCTACCAGACGCCAATAGTACCTGAATTCATTCGATTTCCAAAAGGCGACGGCACACACGAGGGTATATACGAGCGTTCCAACCACACCGCATACCACCCAGGCAAGCAGATTAACGCTCGTGCCAAAGCACGCCGTCTTTATCTGATGGAACAGAACTACAGAAACGAGCGTGACCCCAAGGTGCTGGAGGTAGTCTATCCAGTAGCGGCTAACGCTAACCTCAAAGGCGTAATGATACAGCAGGTAGGGTTCGCGCCAAAACACCGTGAGCAGGCAGCTAACGATAGTGCCCACTATGACTCCCGCTACACCCATATACTGGAGGGCAACAAACGAGATGACGAGGTTCAAGATGCTTTCTATAATTGGACGTGGTTTGTCTTTGGTAAACAAGCCACATGCGTCAATGTATGAGGAGGATACGCACCGGGCATTCTCGATGTAAAACTGTATGCACAGCCATACAGGGACAGCTCCTCCAAGAAGCGACGCCTCTCCCACCCATAAAAGAATAAAGTCCTCTATAAGCGAATATAAGCAGGTCGTAAAAAGGCCGGTGAGAGCGAGGTTGAGAAAGAGAGCCTTTTTGTAGAATGCATACCGAGCAGCGCAGGATAGTTCCGCATGCGCGTTTCCCATAGAAGGGACAAACCCTCCAAAAAGGGTCTGTACGGCTCTTCCCACATTAAAGATGATGAGGCTGTAATTGGCATATGCGCCGGTGATACCCAGACCGATGAACTTGGAAATGAGGATGTTGTCGGTTGAGTTGAGCACGATGCCTCCGACCTTATGCAATATGGCGGCAGAGGTGTCGCCAAGTATCGCCTTGCGCTCGCCTTTGTCTACACGATCGGCTACGAGGAACACGTTGGGGTATTGGCGGGTTACCCATGCGCTGGCGAGCCAGTTGAGCGCAATTGTGACGAGTATTCCTACAACAAGCACGAGCATGTAGTTGCGCGTAAGAAGGATAAATAGAATCTGTGCCGTATATCGCACGACGGTAGAAAGAGCGTTGATAGCAGCGCTTTGATGCTGCCGCTGGTCTGCGCTCAGGAGAGCAAGCTTGTAGGAAAAGAGGTAGGACGATGCCGTTTGAAGCAGGAACAAAAAGAAGACCACGTACAGGTTCACGTCTGCAGGAACCTCGCTCGCGCTCTTTATGAACAGGGGCAAGAACGGCATGAGGCAAAGTCCCAGAACAAAGATGACTCCGGCAACAATACGATAGGCATCCCTAAAGAAACGCATGTACTTGCCGACCTCATGCACGTCGTCGGTACTTATCGGCTCATAGAGGCGGTAGATAATGGCGTTTGAGATATTAAGGTCGGCAAGTGACAACATGCTGAGCACGGTCCCGAAGAGTGAGTTTATGCCCATGTACGCAAGCGAGAAGACGTGCAAAAAAACCATGCGGTAGCCAAAGCCCACAAGTATGAGGAGCGCGTTGCAAGCTCCGCTGCTCACGGTTGCCTTAAACACGTTCTTTCGGCGTGCATCGTGGTTGAACTTCACCGCTTCTTTGCTCCCTTCTCGCTTGCCACAAGGCTGTTCAAGTAATCCCAATACTCTTTGGCCACGGCAACGTAGTCGTATTGCTCGCGTACTTTGCGTGCAATTTGATTGAGCCGTTGCGGGGAGGTTGGGTTGCGCAACTCTGCAAGCATTGCGTTTGCAAGGGCTTGGGCGTCCGTGCCGGGTTCGTAATAGCTGCAGAGCCCCATCGTAGTTTCTGGCGATGCCGTTTCGGCGTTGACTATGGTTGGAACGCCGCACCCCATCATCTCGATGGCGGTCATTCCAAATCCCTCAAAGAGCGAGGGGTTTACGTAGAGCCTTGTTCGGGCAATAATGCGTTCGAGGTCTTCGTCATCGACGAAGCCCGTAAAGACGACGCGCTCATCCAGTCCGTTTGCGTGAATGGTCTTGTCAATTTCGCGCTCGACCCGCCTAAACGAACTTCTTCGGCCCACCAAGAAAAGTCTCTCGTCTATCTGGTTGGCTATGAGCGCATATGCCCGCACGAGCGTGATGATGTTCTTATGGTCCCACTGAAGGTTGATGGCGGTAATTACTTCACCCGGTCCTTCCTTCTGCACCTCTTTAAAGCGAATGGGATTGTATATGCGAGTTACCTTATGTGCGTATTTGGGAAAGCAGCGCGTCATTTCGGCTTTGTCAAAGTCGGATATGGCAATAATTTTATCCATCTGTTTGAAGTTGGCCCAGAGACCGACTGTCTGATAGATTTCTCCTAGAGTGAAGGCGTGATCCCTGAGCGTTCGGATGGCTGGCTTGACGTCGTGAGGAAGCATCACCGTGGGCACGTTCATATGAATTGGCGGCGCACCCTTGTTGGTGAAGAGCACGCAATCGCAATGATACTCCGCGACGGTCTTTTTGAGCGCTTTGCTGTATTGGGCGAGCTTGAAGTGGGTTATGGGCACGTCGAGTTTGATCTTGTGGCGAGGACGTTCTAACGCAAGTACGTGGTAGTCAGGGTCTATGGTACGCACGATGTCAACAAGCTCTTGCCTGCAAACGCACAGGATGCTCTCGGTTAACCCGAGTTTTGAGAAACCTCGCAGCAGGTTGTAGGCAACTTCATCCTTACCGCCTTGGTGCTTGGCCTCAAAAGTGCCCAGATCGACTAAAAGCCTCATGACTATGTCCTCGACTACGCTTTCATTTGTATCCATTTGACAGAACTATAATAGCCGCGAGATTCACTTGCCGTATAGTTTTTTCTAGAATGCTACATATGTCTGCGCTATCAATACGGAGGTGCCAAAGTGAGCAAGAGGGCCGTGAATGTGGTACTCCTTTCCGGCGGTTCGGGGACGCACCTGTGGCCGCTATCCAATGCGGTGCGCTCGAAGCAGTTCCTCAAGGTCTTGCGAGACGATACGGGAACGCCCGAGTCCATGGTGCAGCGGACGGTACGGCTCGTAAGATCGCAGAATCCGCAGGCCACGATAACGGTGGCCACGAGCGCGTCGCAACTCGACTTCTTGTCCGCCCAGATTGGCGATGGATACAAAGTCTCTGTGGAGCCGGAGCGCAGAGACACGGCGCCGGCCATTATGCTTGCGGCAGCCCACGTTGCGTGGGCCCAGGGTGCCTCGCCAAACTCCACCGTCGTGGTTATGCCCATAGACACCTATGCCGACCCTTCGTATTACGACAACATTGCGGTGCTCGACGAGACGGTGCGGGCAGGTTGCGCAGAGCTCGTGCTCTTGGGCGTAAAGCCGACGTATCCAAGCCAGAAGTTTGGCTACATTCTTCCCGTGCGTGCAAGTGGCGGCGACTCGGCTTCTCCGCTTATCGTGGAGCGCTTTGTGGAGAAGCCCAACAAAGAGCTCGCAACGCAGCTTATAGCAAAGGGCGCCCTGTGGAACTGCGGCGTGTTTGCCTGCAAGCTCTCCTACCTGCTGGACCTACTTGAAAAGTACAGCGATGCCAAGACCTACGACGAGCTGGTGGAGCAGTATGCGAGGCTGCCCAAGAATAGCTTCGACTACGAGGTGGTGGAGAAGGCGGCATCTGTTGCGGTCGTGCCCTACGAGGGAGCGTGGAAGGATCTGGGTACCTGGAATGCCCTTGCAGAAGAGCTTGTGGAGCCTGTTGCGGGTAAGGTCTGTCTCGACGAGGAAACCACGAGCAACGTGCACGTAATCAACGAGACCGATCTACCAATCGTTGTGGCGGGCATACACGACGCAGTGATAGTGGCAACGCCAGACGGCATTTTGGTAACAAGCAAACAGGCAAGTGCGCGGATTAAGGACATGGTTTCTATGCAATGATAATGGAGAGACCGGGATGGAGCTGTGTAACTCGTCCCGGCAGCTCCCGTTTTAGCAGCTCGAGTGCCCGGTCTCCCGTGCAGTGCCCGGTGTAGACGTGCTCGATGCCCGCGGTGACTATGTCGCGCGCCACTCGCAACACCTCTTCGTCAGAGGAGTTCATTAGGTGCAGCCCGCCCACAAAGGCGGCCATCTTTCTATGCGGAAAGGCCTTGCCCACCTCGTCTGTTATGGCGGCAGGACCTGCGTGCGAGCAGCTGCTTAGGATGACGAGAGGCGCGTCCTTTGCATCGTCAAGCTCCATCACAAGGGTGACCTCATGAGCAAACCCATCAGGCAACCAGCCGTCCTGTGCCTGCAGCAGCATGCCGTCGCGCTGGCCCTTGTTTGCGAGCCCTGCCGTGGTGTGCGGAACCACGTGGAACCCAGGAGCTATGGTGGTCACTTGGTTCGTCGGCACGCGGCGCAGACGTTTGGCATGGCACTCCAAAAGCCCAGGATGAATGCCAATGTAGTGCGGCTCGCTCGTTCCCGCCTTGGTTGACCAGCAGTTCTCGGCGCACGAGTCACTGAGGTAGAGCGGCACGTGCGCGTTGGCGGCAAAGAACGAGGCCATGCCATCCGCATGATCGTAATGCGCGTGCGAGAGGACCGCGGCATCCACGGCAGTAAGGTCCACGCCAAGCTTGGCCGCGTTTTGTGCAAATGCACCTGACTGGCCAAAGTCCAAGAGCACGCGCGTGTCTCCACGCTGCACGTGCAGCGACAATCCCCATTCGCTGCAATAGCCTTCGCTTGTGGCGTTATCTACTAGGACGGTTATGTTCATGTGTCTTCTCCTTTGGCAAACACATCACTGCTGAGTGTCTCGCGGCAGATGCACGGTAAAACGCGTGCCCACGCCCTCACGCGACAGCACTTCCACCTGTCCTTCGTGCGCCTCCACAATCCACGCGGCAATGGAGAGGCCAAGGCCCGTGCCTCCCTCTCTGCGGTCTCGCGCGTTGTCGGCGCGATAGAAGCGCTCAAAAATGTGAGCAGCATCTTGTGCGCTCATGCCCATGCCCTCGTCCTGAACCTTAAAGCTCAGCTCGTCCGCATTGGCACGCACGCCCATGGAAATCTGGGTGCCCTTAGGCGAGTACGCCACCGCGTTTTGCACCAAGATGCGAATGACCTGCTTGATCATGGACGCATCCCCCACGAGCTCAAATTGCGCATCGCTTGTATCGCTTTCCCGCGAGTCGAGCGTATACACATGGGTGTCGTCTATCATTCGGGATTCCTCCCACGCCTCCCGCACCGTTTGCGCGAGGTTAAAGCGCTCGCGCTGCAACGTGTTTCGACCCGAGTCTCCCCGAGCAAGAAAGAGCAGCTGCTCCACGAGTTCCTGCATGTGCTGGGACTCGGACTTCAGCGCAGCAATCGACTCGTCAAGGACCTCTTCGTCCTCCTTGCCCCATCGGTCCAGCATGTTTACGTAGCCTTGGATTACCGCAATGGGCGTGCGCAGCTCGTGGCTCGCGTCCGACACAAAGCGCATCTGTTGGAGCTTGGCCTCTTGCATCTGCCTCAGGAGCCCGTTGAGAGCGACCTCGATGGATCGCAGGTCCTTATCGCCCGTCGACACGTGAGGCGAGTCAACGCTGGCCGAGTGGATGGCTTGCTCCAGGTTCTGGATCTTGTGCATGTCGGCATTGGTCGCGTTTCCCAGCTCCTCGGCGGCGAGGGCAAGGTCGTTGAGCGGCTGGAGCTTGCGACGAACCCGCCTGGTGGAGAAGGGCAGGGCAACCAAGCTCACCACCTCGCCAGCTCCCACGACGGCAAGCACCGGCCAGAATCCCTCCACGTATTCCGACAGGCGATACTGCGTGTGCTCGGTGTTTGGCAGCGTGATGTCGTACACGATGCGATCGAGGGGACTCATTGCCCTACGGACTTCTATCCTTCCTTGCGGTAGCCCTTCCGCCGTCGCCCGTGCCGAGCTCTGTAGGGCAAAGCATCCCACTATAGTCGCAAAAACCAGCACGTTGAGCAGCGCATACGACAGCAGACGTCGCCACCAGGCACTCCACACGATGCCACGCGCCAGCGAAGTGGTCCTCTCTCCTTGGTTCATGGCTCGCTACACCTCGCGAATGACGTAGCCCACGCCGCGCACGGTGGAGATGAGCTTTGTGCCAAAACGGTCGTCTATCTTTGCGCGCAGGTGACGTACATGAACGTCCACCACGTTGGAGGTTCCTGCGTAGTCATAACCAAGAGCCAATTGTGCCAGCTGATCGCGGCTGAGAACGTGGTTCTTGTGCTCCATGAGTGCTCGCAGGACCTCAAACTCGCGCTGAGTGAGGGCAATAGCCTCTCCTTGTGCCGTCACTTCGTGACGGTCGACGTTGAGATAGACGCCGTGCGCGTTGAGTACCGTGTCGTGCGGCTCCTCCGGTTGGCGAGCATCGGTGCTCTCCCGGTGCTTGAGAGCCGTGCGAATACGTGCGAGCAGCTCCTCGATGGCAAACGGTTTGGTTACGTAGTCGTCGGCGCCGGCATCGAGGCCAGCAACCTTGTCCATAACCGCGTCGCGTGCCGTGAGCACGATAACGGGAACGTCCTTTGCGCGTCGGATGCGTCGCAGCGCCTCCATGCCCGAGAGGACGGGAAGCATGAGGTCAAGCAGCACCAGGTCATAGTCCTCCGCAAGGGCAAGGGTGGCACCCGTCTGTCCGTCTGCGGCCTTCGTTACCTCGTAACCCTCGTGCTTGAGTTCGAGCTCCACAAATCGGGCGATCTTTGCGTCGTCTTCCACCAAGAGTATCTTGCTCACAGCTCTTATCCTTTGCGTAACAGGGAACGGGCTGCCAGCACGGCTGACAACCCGTTCCTGAGGTCTTGTTCGTTAGCTCTGGTTGCCCATAACGTCGTTCTTGAGCGACTCGGCTTGGTTTGCCACCTTATCCATGGCGCCGTTGATGTCTACGCTTGAGGTTTGCAGTCCCTCAAAGCGATACCTAAACCCGAAGAACAGGCCCACTATAAGCAGGGGAACTGTTGCGGGAAAGAGGAAGAGGATCAGGATCGCCAGAATGAGTACGGGCAGGGTCAGCACGCGCTCGTTGTTGTGGTCCACCACAAACGAAACCTCAAGTCCACGGTTGCACAGGCGTTTGAGCACATCCACAATGCGGTCTAGCACCTCGTTTGCGCGCGTCTTCTTGCTAGACTGCTCGTACTCCTGCTGGGCGGCCACCATCTCGGTCGAGATGGTGTGCTGGTTTGCGCTGGTGGTGTGGTGTGCGGTGTGTGTTTGCGTCTTGCCCTGGCGCTCAAGAAACACGATGGCATCCAGCACGTCGTAGTTGCACTGTTCCAGCGCGTTGCGGGCCTCTTCGTACGATACGCCAGTCTTCTGACGGACGGTCTCTACCTTGTCGAGCTTTTCCATGATTGCCTCCAGCTCCTGTGTTTCAACTTGAGTATAGGATGACAGGTGCAAATTAAAGCCGACGGATGCAAAGATTATGATTCGATTAAGAATGAGGTGCCGTGCCTTAAGGCGATCAACGGTTGGAAAGAGACGGAGGGCGGACCACCATGCGTATTGTGCAAGTTCCCAACAACCAAAAACGTGAGTATAGCGGTCTTTTGCTCTTGGCGGACGAACAGTGGGACATGGTTGAGCGCTATATTGATGCTGGCGAGATGTGGGCGGCGGTCATCGACGGTGCTGTGGTCGGCGAATGCGTGGTCGCAGAGGTGGGGACGCGCGATGGGGAAGATGACGGCGAAAACTTGCGGGTTGTGGAGATAATGAACCTTGCGGTAGATCCGTCGCGGCAGGGGCGGGGGATTGGCCGCGCCTTGGTGAAACATGTGCGGCGCACGTACGCCGGACGGTATTACAGGTTGCGGGTTTGTACGGGTGACAGCCCCCTTACTGTGCCCTTCTACCAAAAATGCGGGTTTGCAATAGTCGGACGAGTTCCGAATTACTTTATCGAGCACTACGACCATCCCATCTATGAGGCTGGCAAGCTCCTAACTGACCTTGTGATGCTGGAAATGGACCTGTAACAGATCCATCATATCGTTGCGCTGGCCTTTTTGGAGTATGGCGCGCCAAATAGTGGGCAATACGAGGCATGTTTCCCCATGCAGATACGTATAACCGCAGGTCAGCAAGATAGTTAAACTTTATATTGCCCACTAGCTATTTTATCTAGTGGGCAATACGGGGTGTATCGCCCCATGCTTTTGCGTATAACCGCAGGTCAGTGAAATAGTTAAACTTTATATTGCCCACTAATTGGCGGGCCGGAGGCAGGCGTGACCAAAAACTTGGCTTTGGTGTTCAGTTAACTGCCTCCACCGCATTCAACTTCTCTTCGTTTCCCTTTGTTCCGCTTGGGGAATCATCGCGATTGCGCCTGAT
>JAUMWL010000156.1:1336-6551 GCA_030529665.1 Coriobacteriales bacterium | reverse complement strand
AGGGGTAGCCCCTTTTGACTCACTGCGATTTACTCCTCGGTAGCCTCGGCGGCCTCCTCGGCCTCGGGCTCCTCGGGGACTTCCTCGTCCACGCCAACAAGCACGACGACCGTTGCGTTGATGTCGCGGTACAGCCCGACCTCGACCTCGTGACGGCCGGCCATCTTGATGGTCTGGCTGCGGGCTACGCGCTTGCGGTCAATCTCGACGCCAAGCTGATCCTTAACGGCGTCGGCGATGTTTGCGCTGGTAACGGAGCCAAAGAGCTGGCCCTCCTCGCCAATGCGCGCGTCGACCTTGATGGACTTGCTCTCAAGGATCTGCTTGAGGGCAGCGGCGTCGGCCAGACGCTTCTCCTCGCGCTTGGCAATGTTGTGACGACGCTCCTCAAGCTGCTTGAGGTTGCCGGAGGTCGCGGGCATGGCGATCTTGTTGGGGAACAGATAGTTCTCTGCGAACCCCTGGGCCACGTCTACTACGTCGCCCTCGCCACCCTTGCCGCGAAGCTCGCCCAGAAGGATTACTTTCATGTGTCTCTCCTTTCCTGGGTTTATCCGCGACCGCGACCGCCGCGGCTAGAGACCACGGGAATCACGTAGGGGATAAGTGCCATCTCGCGAGCGCGCTTGATTGCGTTTGCGATGTCGTGCTGGTGCTGCGTGCAGGTGCCAGTCACACGGCGCGGCTTGATCTTGCCACGATCGGTGGTGTACTTGCGGAGGAGCTGCACATCCTTGTAGTCGATCTGCTCGACGCCCTCCTTGCAGAACTGGCAGTACCTACGACGCGGCTGGCGCTGATAATCTTGCTTTTGCTGAGCCATGTCGATGCCTTTCTTTTATGGTTAAAACGGAATGTCCTCGTCATAGACGTCCGCCTGCGGCGGTGCCGAGACGACGGGACGCTGATCAACAGGAGCTTGCGGTGCCTGAGGCGCAGGCTGGTCGTAACTCTGCATCGGTACCGGTGCGGATGCGTTAAACGAACCGTTTTGCTGCGGAGCAGGCTGCGCACCGTAGTTCTGTTGGGTGTTGTAGCCGCCCTGCGGAGCGTTGTTGTAGCCGCCCTGAGGGGTGTATCCACCTTGCTGCTGGCGAGGGGAGATAAAGTCGAGGTCGTCTACCACTACCTCGAGCTTGCTACGACGTTGCCCGTCGCGCTCCCAGCTGCTGTAGCGAAGCTTGCCCTCCACCACAACCTTTGTGCCCTTGCGCAAGGTCCGCGAGAGGAACTCGGCACGGTTACCAAAGAGAACACAGTCCACAAAGTTGGCGTAGTCTTCCCATTCGCCCGTTTGGTTGTTGCGACGACGGTCGTTTACCGCCATCCCAAAGTTAAGGATATTCATGCCACTCTGTGTTGAGCGGATCTCTGGATCACGGGTAAGGTTACCCGATATGGTTACCCTGTTAATGCTCACGCTAGCTCCTACCTCTCGTTTTGACACAAGACAAGTACTTGTGCCTCTTCTTACCTATCCCTACTCTGCGTTGGTACGTACCACGATCATGTGACGCTTAACCGCATCGGTGATGCGAAGAACACGATCGAGCTCGCGGACGTGCGTGGGATCTGCATGGAAGTTAACGAGGATGTAGTTGCCCTCGCTCAGACCGTCGATCTCGTAAGCGAGCTTGCGCT
The DNA here is from genome assembly GCA_030529665.1 of Coriobacteriales bacterium. Taxonomy (GTDB): domain Bacteria; phylum Actinomycetota; class Coriobacteriia; order Coriobacteriales; family Atopobiaceae; genus RUG440. The sequence continues at coordinate 4,910 of JAUMWL010000156.1, read as the reverse complement.
TGCCCCAGTCGTCGACGTTGTCGATCTGGCCACCCTGCCCAACAATGGCGGCGTCAATACGAGCGGTTACACCCGCGCGCACCTCCTCGTTTGCGGAAGGATCGACGATATACAGCAGTTCGTATGCCTTCATTTGGTTCACCTCCTCTGGACCAAAGGCTCTGGGTCGTGAAGGATGCGCCCAGAGCAGGAAAGTACGATTTGCCATAGTAACACAAGCAACTCCCATATTCCTCGCGGTTCTTGCGTCCCACATGTCTCCACGAATTACCACAACTATACAGAGGCGGTCTTGCCCAAAACTTGCACGTGTCTGGCACGTATTGCGCAGATTTTTTCAATCACGCTGGAATGGGATGGCGTGCTGGTTTTTGGGCTTCGATTTTGAGAATTGCGTGTTCACTGTTTCTTCATATCTTGAGGCGTGTTGATGGGTCCCCGGCGGCACGGAGTGGTGGCGCGAACGGGGGCGGGGGCGGGGGCGTGCTGTCTTTTCGCGTTGTGTGGGTGGCGCGAACAGGAGCGTGCTGTCTTTTGGAGCTGTGTGGGTCCATAACGGTTTCACGTGCTGTGATGGCGCGCTGTGTGGGTGGCGGGAGACAAAGTGTGCTGTCTTTTCGACCAGTGTGGGTTGCACGGGGCGGGGTGTGCTGTAATCACGACCAGTGTGGGTCGACCGTCCACACAGCTCGCGATCACAGCACACTTGGACCGAAACGACTCACACTGGTCTAAAAGACAGCACGCTTTGGGCGGGACGACCCGCACTGATTCCATTTTCAGCACACCCAGCACCAGCCAACCCACACTGCTCGCAATCACAGCACGCCTCCAGAAGCGTCGGGGCCTCATTGGGCTTATTCGCAGTCAGACCGCGCCTGCCTCGGGCCGCATTGCCAGGTCTAACGGTCATATGTTGACGGAAGCCGCTTAAAGCTGCGACATATACATAGTGCAAGCTCCCCAAAAACGCGTTTGCATAGAACGTTTTCGGGGAGCTTGCACAACTGGTTTTATTGTTCGCTACTCGTCGTCAGTAAGGTCGTTGTCCTTTACCACGTCCAAGAACTCGTGGTAAAGCTCATCCACACGCACCTGATTGTCGTCAAGACCGGCAGATTCCAACGCATTGGCGTCTTCTTCGCTACGCGGAAGCTCGGTCGTGGCATCCAGCGCAAGAACGTTGGTTTCTTGCATGGCTGTGGGGAGCGTTTGCGTGGCATCTGCGTAGACCTCGGGTTCGGGTACGGAAGACGTGTTGGGTAGTGGCTCGGGATCGGGGTTGAAAGCGGACTCTGGGTCGGAGTCGAATACTTGGCCAGACTCGATCTCTGCCTCGATTGCAATTTTGGGCTCGGGCACCGCAACAGGAGCAGATTCGGGCTCGGGAACAAACTCAGGCATGGGCTCGGGTTGGTAATCGGACGCAAATTCGGGTACGACCTCGGGCTCGGCGCCTGGTTCGGGCATGGCCTCGGGTTGGGGCTCAGGCTCGCATGCGGGCGCGGGCGCGTATGCGGGTGCCGCCGAGGACGCGGGTTCGGGCGTGAACACAGGTTGCGGCTCGAATGGAACCTCAGGCTCTTGCTGGTCCATGGGATATCCCGTGGGATAATCGCTAGCGTAATCTGGCTGGCTCGTCTGCTCCATATTGGGAAGGGGATCCTCGCTGCGACCCCACTCGGGTACGTTGAATTGACGCATCCACAACCCGATTGCGTTTACAACAATCAGCCTTAGCCCCTCAACCACAAACGAAATGGCATATCCCACTATTATTATGAGAGGCATAGCCACGGCTATGGAAGTTGCCAGCGTAGCCGCCAACACATATGAGCTAACGTCGTTGGTCATTAGTTGCAGCAACGCCGGCATAAGCATAATCGAGAAGAGAAGCGTCACAAAGAACATCACAACCATAATGATAATGGTGCCCACAAGGTTGATAAGTACCACCCTAAAGAACCCGTCCGTGTCGCGCTTGATCATCTGGAACACCGTGCCAAACTTTAGACCGGCACCTATGCTCTCGTATATTGCCGCCCTTACCTCGGCGACCATAATCACAATGCCAAACACCACAGACACGAGCATGGTGGCGAGTGAAAGCAAGCTGCCTATAAGATCACCCAGCATGCCTGGGAAGATTGAGCCAATCGCACCAATGATCAACGTCGCGACTAAGTATATGAGTCCCCACACAAGGTCGACCACAAACCCGCGCCAGCCACTGCCAATGCATTTGCCCACGGCAACGTTCTTTTGCTTGGGGGCGGAGTCCACACCCCATGCCGTAAGGCGCGCCCATTCCAAGCCGTAGCCCTTGTTGCCCAGCGCTCCGGCAATGGGCACCAGGTTTGCAGCCGACATTACCAGAAGGGGCTTAAACCAGCCTCGATCGCGTGTGAGCATCGACCAACTGCGCGAGAAGTACTTTTTGTCTTGCATGGCATTCCCTTCTTTTTACCGGGTGGTGCACCGTATGCGGTAATAAAAAAGGACTCCGTTGGGAGTCCGGGTTATGCGATGGCGGAGGAGGAGGGATTCGAACCCTCGTGACCCGAAAGGGCCAAACGGTTTTCGAGACCGCCGCATTCAACCACTCTGCCACCCCTCCGTAGGGTGAACGCGGCGCCCGAAGGCGCCGCGGCAAAGCTCTGGCGGAGAGTCAGGGATTCGAACCCTGGATGCGCTTTAGGCGCATACACGATTTCCAATCGTGCTCCTTCGGCCAGCTCGGACAACTCTCCGTAACAACGCATTGTTGAGTATAACCCATCCGATTCGGCTTTGGCAAGAAGTATTTTTACGTGAGGGGTTACCTCTTTTGACTCAGCAATGAATCAATCTAGCAGTAGTACGTAAGCTCACCAAAATAGGAGAACCACTGCCGCTCAATCGATTCGTGCTGGGCCTCGATGGTTCTGATGATGTAGCGCAGCTGCCGCTCGGGGATGCCAGAGCGATTGTGGGCCAAGAGGCAGTGACCGGCGCTCGTGAGCCATATTTTTGTGGCGTTCTCCCGAGGTTTTCCCTCGGCTACGTGCACGTGGATTGGCTCGAGGGGATGACTCTCGTCCGACCAGAAGTACACCAGGTACGAACCTACCCTAAAAACCTGCGGCATGGTCGAACCCGCCCTCCCGTGACAGCTCGATGATGATGTGCGCGACGGACCTGAGGAGCCGCTCGTTGCGCTCCATGTCCTGCGCCGAGAAGCCCGAGACGTCGGACCACGTGTAGTCGGGGAGGTAGCAGGTCGCGTCGTGGAAGCCGTCCCGGGCGTCGGGCCGCTCAAAGAGCACCTTCACCCTGCCATCGTCCATCATGTCCGAGTGGACGACCTCGGTGCCGTCGACGAGCGTCATGTAGCGATACATCATCTTGGACTCCTTTCGCCCTTCAAGTATTGCGATTGACGTCAGATATTGCAAGCGGCACTATCGATAAGTCCTTGCTGGTGTACGAGGACTCTCTCTTCAGTGAGCCAAGAGGGGTGACCCCCTCCCGCTCAAGGAACCTAGTGAGGGGGGGGGGGACCCCGCGTGGGGGACGGGTGGGGGAAGGCCTCGAC
>JAUMWL010000156.1:0-1326 GCA_030529665.1 Coriobacteriales bacterium | reverse complement strand
CCCTCCCGCTCAAGGAACCTTGAGCGGGAGGGGGTCACCCCTCTTGGCTCGCTGGAGGGCTACACCTTCTCGGTGTACGCCTTGGGGTAGGTCTGCTTGACCTTGTTGTAGTTCTTGCCGGGGGCCTTGGTACCCTTCTTCTGCACGACCACCTGCACGGCCTCGAGGCGGTCGGAGGCGGAGGTGGTGCCGGCCCTCTCGCCGTCCTTGGCCCAGGCCATCCAGCCGAGCTTCTGGGTGTGCACGCGGTAGTAGACGTTGTAGTGGTCGGCCATCTCTCCCTTGAGCTTGATCTGGACGGCCTCGAGGCGCTTGTTCTTCACCGCGCACTTGCTGTCGCCGAGCGTCCAGGAGCTCTGCCAGCCCTTGTCCTGGAAGTGGCCCTTGTACAGGATGCCGCCCGAGTAGGGGAGCTGCTCCAGGCCGATCTTGATGCCGGTGGTCCTGCGGGACTCGCCGGTGGTGCCGAAGACGCCGTTCTTGCCGGTCTCCACCCAGTCCTTGCCGTCGGCGCGCACCGCGCCCCTGGTGGCGACGGTGGAAGGAGCCTCGACGGTGAGGGTGCCCTTGTTGTAGGTGATGGCGTAGTTCTTGGACTTGAGGCCCGACGGGGCGATCTTGTACGTGCCTGCCTTGGAGCCCTTCTTGTAGGTGTACTTGTACGTGAGCTTGCCGCCGAGCGACTTGGCGGTGTCCTTGCCCTTGAGGCCGGAGTAGGTGACACCGGCGTTGGCGGGCTTGGCGCCGAACTTGATCGTCTTGTCCTTGGCGGTGACGGTGAGCTTGGCCTTGGCGATGGCGAACTTGGTAGTGCTCTTGCCCGGGAGCTTGTAGTTGGCGTTGGAGAGGGCCGTCGCCGTGGCGGTGTGGGTGCCCGCGTCCTTGGCGGCGCCGGAGACCGTCACGGTGCACTTGTCGCCGGACACGAGGCCGGTTGCCTTGGCGGTCGGCCCCTGATTCTTGGCGTTGTAGGTGAGCTTGGTGCCGGACCACGAGATGCCCACGGCCTTTGGTTTGATCACCACGTCGGCGCTGCCGGACTTGGTGGGATGGCCGTCCTTGCTGACCCGGTACCACACGGTGTGGGTGCCGGCGTCGGTGAACGTCGGGGCCTTGGTGGAGTACTTGCCGTCCCTCGACTCTGAGTAGGTGACGGTCGCACCGTCCACCGAGACATTTACGCTGATGCCATGAGCTTTCCCGTCGTAGGTGCAGGTAGTGCCCGTGGCGTCCACGTACATCCTGGGCAGGATGGAGAAGTCCTTGGACACGGAGAGTGCGCCTTCCCCCTTGCCCAGGGTGAGCGTTGCCGTGTACGTTCCCACC
>JAUMWL010000036.1 GCA_030529665.1 Coriobacteriales bacterium | reverse complement strand
GCGCACGCATGAACACCGAGTCCATGGTGATCGCGCCCGAGCCCGAGATGTCCACGGGTCGCGGCCGCAACCGCAAGGGTCGCGGCGGACAGCAGCGCAACGACTCCGAGGACCGCTACAGCCGCATGGCGCGCGAGGCGGAGGAGTACAACCGCGAGCGCGTTTTGGCTGATGCCCGAGCCGCCGTGCGCGAGGCCAACAAGGAGTCTGCCGGCCGTCGTCGCAAGCGCAAGGAGCGCCGCGTAAAGCAGGCCGAGGCCGCGGCCGAGCAGCAGCGCATCGAGCAGGCAATAGCCAACGACCAGGACCTCTCGCAGCTCGACACCATCAAGGTCCCCCAAGGCTCCACCGTGGCCGAGCTGGCCGAGCTGCTAGAGATCGCCCCCACCGAGATCATCAAGCGCATGTTCCTCTTGGGCGAGGCCCTCACCATGACCCAGAGCATGAGCGACGAGCAGATCGAGCTCGTGGCAGACGACCTTGGTCGCGACGTAAAGGTCATGACCAAGGAGGAGGAGAACTCCTTCACGTTCTACGACGACGAGTCCGACCTCAAGCCGCGCCCGCCCGTGGTAACCGTAATGGGCCACGTCGATCACGGCAAGACGAGCCTTCTTGACGCCATCCGTCACACGGGCGTGGCCGAGGGCGAGGCCGGCGGCATCACGCAGGCCATCGGCGCTTCTCAGGTGGTCATCGACGGTCGTGTGATCACCTTTATCGACACGCCTGGCCACGAGACCTTTACCGCCATGCGCGCGCGTGGCGCCAAGGTCACCGACATCGTCATCCTCATCGTTGCGGCTGACGACGGCGTAATGCCCCAGACCGTTGAGTCCATCAACCACGCAAAGGCGGCAGGCGTGCCCATAATCGTCGCCGTAAACAAGATCGACAAGCCCGGCGCCGACCCCACGCGCGTGCGTCAGGAGCTCACCGAGTACGGCATCATTCCCGAGGACTGGGGCGGAGACAACATGTTTGTTGACATCTCCGCAAAGAAGAAGATCGGCATCGACGACCTTTTGGAGAGCGTCCTTTTGGAGGCAGACGTGCTCGAGCTCAAGGCCAACCCCGACACCTTTGCCTCGGGCAACGTTCTGGAGGCCAAGCTCGACCGCGGCCGCGGCTCCGTTGCCACCGTGCTCGTAACGCGCGGTACCCTGCGCGTGGGCGACGCCCTGGTTGCCGGCATGAGCTACGGCAAGGTTCGCGCCATGGTGGACCCCAAGGGCCGCAACGTGCGCAAGGCCACGCCGAGCTACCCGGTGGAGATTCTGGGACTCCAGAGCGTGCCCATGGCAGGCGACGAGTTCCGCGTGTTCCAGGACGACCGCGACGCCCGCGCACTGGCCGACGAGCGCGCGCTCAAGGCACGCATCGAGGAGCAGAACAAGGTCAAGCACGTCACGCTGGAGAACCTCTTCGCCACCATGGAGGACGCCGAGGTCAAGGAGCTCAACCTCATCATCAAGGCCGACGTAATGGGATCGATCGAGGCGCTCGAGGACTCGCTGGGCAAGATGGACCAGAGCGAGGTGCGCATCAACGTGATCCACTCCGCCGTAGGCGCCATCTCCGAGACGGACGTGGTGCTCGCCGACGCCTCCAACGCCATCATCATCGGCTTTGGCGTGCGCCCCGACGCAAAGGCGCGCTCCGCCGCCGAGCGCACCGGCGTGGAGATCCGCACCTACAGCGTTATCTACAAGGCCATGGAGGACATCGACGCCGCCCGTATTGGCATGCTCAAGCCCACCGAGGTTGAGGTGGCAACCGCAACGGCCACGGTCCTGGACACCTTTAAGGTGCCAAAGGTCGGCATCGCCGCCGGCGTGCGCGTGGAGGAGGGCGAGATTGCGGCAACCGACCGCGTGCGCCTGGTCCGCGACGGCATCGTGGTGTACGAGGGTCGCGTGGCATCGCTTCGCCACTACAAGGACGACGTAAAAAGCCTGCGTGCCGGCCTCGAGGGCGGCGTGGGCCTGGAGAACTTCCAGGACATCCACCCCGGCGACGTCTTGGAGTCGTACCGCATCGACGAGGTGGCACGCACCGAATAGGAGTTTGCTATGAAGCAGAACAACAACTCTCGCAGAATGGCGGAGCAGGCACGCGAGAAGCTGGGATACATACTTCTGTACGAGGTAGCCGACCCGGCGCTCGACCTGGTAACGCTCACCGGATGCGAGGTGAGCATCGACAAGTCCATGCTCAGGGCATACGTAAGCTGCGACGCGTCTCGCTATGACGAGGTGAGCGAGGCGCTGCAGCGCGCCAAGGGACGCATACGCTCGCTTTTGGGCAAGGCGCTCGGATGGCGCGTGACTCCGAACATCGCCTTTGTCATAGACACTACCGTGGATGACGCCGAGAAGCTCGCGCGTATGCTGGAGGACGTGCCGGAATCCATGGAGATCGAGAAGGACGAGTTTGGGTATCCCATCGAAGAGGGGACCCAGGAGGATGTTGATGACTAACCAGGGTGCGCAAACCTGCGGTCCTGCGGACCCATGCGAGCGTAGCTATCAGGAGCGAGGCTTTGAGGCCATAGCCTCGCTCATCCGCGAAGCCCACACCATCGCCATCTGCGCGCACACGTCGCCTGATGGCGATGCCTTGGGCTGCGTATTGGCCATGGCCCTCATCATACGGGGCTACAACCCGGACGCGTCGGTCGCAACCCTGCTTGCGGATGACGCACCGGTTCCGCGCATCTACCAGTTTCTGCCCGAATCGCAGGGACTGGTGCCTGCATGCTCGTACCACGATACGCCCGACCTGTTTGTGGCCCTCGACCTCTCGGAGGCAAAGCGGCTCAACCAGGCGCAGGACGTATGCGCGCGTGCGAGGCACACTGCGGTCATAGACCATCACCCAACAAAGAATCCCTTTGGCGAGGCAAACGTCATACGTCCGGGGGCGGCAGCGGCAGGCGTGCTCGTTGCCGAGTTCGCCCTCAAGGTTGGGGTGGACATAACACCGCAGATCGCGCAGTGCCTGCTGTGCGCCATCGTTACCGACACGGGGCGCTTTCAGTACCAAAACACGGACGCGGAGTCGTTTAGGGTCGCAAGCCTTCTGGTGGACAAGGGCGCCTCGCCCAGCGAGATCTCGCTCAACGTATACCAGAGCTTCAGGCTCTCGTTTCTGCACCTCAAGTCGCTGGTGCTCGGGCGCATTACCACGTTTGAGAAGGGCCGCATAGCATATAGCTACGCCACTCAGAACGACCTTGAGCGCACGGGCGCTGACCTGGACGAATGCGACGGGCTTATTGACGTGGTGCGCAGCGTGTCTGGCTCGGAGGTTGCGCTCTTCTTGAAGAAGGTGCCCGGTGGCATGGTGAGGGGTAACCTTCGCTCCAAGGACAATCACGACGTGTCCAAGGTGGCGCGCCTTATGGGTGGCGGAGGCCACAAGGCTGCTGCCGGCTTTACCTACGAGGGCGACGTGGACGAGGTCCTTGCGGCGGTGCTGCCGCACCTGCGTGCGCTGTTTAGCGACCAATCCCCTCAGAGCGACGCGGAAGGGGTGTAGCCGGTGGCAAGACGTTGCAGGAGGACGAGGCGCAGCAGCGGCCTCAACCTCCTCGTTGCCGTAAACAAGCCCTACGGCATGGTAACGCGCAAGCTGGACAATGAGGTGGCGAATGCCCTGCAAGACGATGGCGTGGGACACATTGGCACCCTCGACCCCGCGGTTACGGGCGTGGTGGTGCTCTGCGTGGGCCAGGCCTGCAAGCTCATCAGCCTCATAGAGGACGGAAAGAAAAAGTCGTATGACGCGACGATCGAGTTTGGCACGCAGACCGACACCGACGACGCGCAGGGCAGCGTCATACGCAGCGCCGCCGTGCCCGCATGCGTTGGCGACGAGGCATACGCACGCCAGATAGTCTCGTCCTTTGTAGGCGAGCAGGACCAGGTGCCGCCAAAGTACTCCGCGATCAAGGTGGACGGCGTGCGCGCCTACGACCGGGCAAGGGCCGGCGAGGAGTTTGAGCTTACCGCACGACGCGTATGCGTGTTTGACGCGGCACTTCTTGGGATCGAGGGCACCGAGCCGCTGCGTTGGAAGTGCAGCTTCTCCGTGTCGGCGGGAACGTATGTGCGCGCCTTGGCAAGAGACATGGGCGTGGCAGTGGGAAGCGCCGCCCACCTTGCCGAGCTTTGTCGCGTGTCCTCGGGAAACGTGGAGCTAAATGACTGCGTTACGCTCGATGCCGTGCGTCAGGCTGGCAAGGAAGGCATAGCGTCTGTTGCTATCGACCCTGCCAAGGTGCTTGGACTACCCATCCGACGGCTTAGCGCACAAGAGCTTGCCATGGTGCAAAACGGCAGGAGCATAGCATGCGCGGAGGACCTCGCGCAGGGCCAGCTCGTCTCGCTCGTGCGTGACCAGCGGCTCTATGGCGTCTGGACCGTGAGGGAGGGACGTCTGTACGCGCATACCAACTGCCCGCTTGGCATTGAGGGGGTACGCACATGATTGGTGTTTCTTGGAAGGCCCTCGACCTCAAGGGTGTTTGCTGGCAAGACGTTCCGGGAGGCTCCGTGGCGTATATGCCACAGGCTAAGGTTCCCAGCGTTCCTATGGAGTCCGTTTTGGTGATGGGCGCGTTTGACGGCCTTCATCGTGGGCATGGACAACTCGTGGAGCACGCGGTGGCCGACGCGCAAGAGCGTGGCGTTGCCTGTGTTGCCGTCACCTTTGACCCGGATCCCTCGCAGGTCGTGGATGGCGATTGCGCAGAAAAGCAGCTCCTTTGCCTCAACGACCGGGTATGTGGCCTGCTTCGCATGGGTGTGGGGTATGTGGTGGTGCTCCGCTTTACGCGCGACCTCATGATGCTGGGTCCTGCGGAGTTTGTGGACGAGGTCCTCCTACCTCTGGCAAGGCCCCTCTCCGTACACGTGGGCAGCAACTTTCACTTTGGCCACAAGGGCGCGGGCGACGGGTCCACGCTTGCCCAGATCGCTTTTGCGCGCGGCTTCTCTGCCCGTGTCCACGACCTCACGCAGAGCGAGGGCCAGATTGTGTCGTCCACGCGCATACGAGGGCTGCTCAAAGATGCGCGCCTTAAGGAGGCCAACGAGCTCCTTGGTCGCTGTCACTACGTGCGCGGCGTGGTGGAGCATGGCAGGGGAGAGGCGACCTCGTTTGGGTTTCCCACCGCAAACGTGCGCTGCAACAGCTGCGTGTGCATGCCGGCCGAGGGCGTGTACGCATGCTACGTCACCTGCGGGGACTCTGCATGGCCTGCGGCGGCAAACGTTGGTGCGCCTCCAACGTTCTCTGGTCCCGACGCGGCATTTTTGGAGGCAAACCTCCTGGGGTTTGAGGGAAACCTGTACGGACGCGAGGTTACCGTCTCGTTTGTGCACTGGCTCAGGGCCTCGCGCAAGTTCGACTCCATAGAGGAGCTTGAGCGCGTGGTGCTTGGAAACATAGAGTGGGTGAGACGCAACCTTGGGCAGAGCAGGATCGAGGTGAGCGCTTGATAACCGACGAGGACAAGGAGCGGGTGCGCCAGGCAACGGACTTCTTGCAGCTAGTTGGCGAGACGGTGGAGCTCAGGCGCCGTGGTGCGGACTGGTGGGGCTGTTGCCCGTTTCACCACGAGAAGTCACCGTCTTTTCATGTGAATCCCTCCACGGGGCTCTGGAAGTGCTTTGGCTGCGGCTTGGGCGGCGACGTGTACAGCTACGTAATGCAGCGCGAGAACCTCGAGTTCACGGACGCCATACGATATCTGGCCGACAAGGCGGGCATAGAGCTCACCGAGGAGCGAGGAGCACGGCGCGGTCCCAAGCGCAACCGGCTCATAGAGTGCCTTACGGAGGCCGAGTCCTACTACTGCACCATGCTCAATCGCGGTCGGGGCACAGGGCCCGCCGCCGGAAGGTCGTATCTTGCGGGACGTGGCTTTGGCTCTGCCACCTGCCGCAAGTGGAAGCTGGGCTATGCGCCGGGCCACGGCATGCTGGTAAGGCACCTTCGCAACAAGGGCTTCTCCAACCAAGAGATGGAGGCATGCGACCTTGCCCTGCCTCGGGGCGGCGTGGAGTCCGACCGCTTCTATGACCGCGTCATGTTTCCCATTCACGACGAGCAGGGCCGTACCATTGGCTTTGGCGGACGCGTGCTGGGCGACGCCAAGCCCAAGTACCTCAACACAAAGGAGACGGCCGTATTTCACAAGGGAAAGCACCTCTTTGCGTTTGACATGGCAAAGGAGCACATAACGGCCCGCGGCGAGGCGATCGTGTGCGAGGGCTACACCGACGTCATGGCGCTCCACGAGGCCGGGTACCCCATAGCCGTCGCCGCCCTTGGAACGTCCTTCTCGATTGACCACGTGCGCACGTTGGCGCGCTTTGCAAAGCGCATCATCTGCATGTTTGACGGCGACGCGGCTGGTCAGCGTGCTGCCGAGCGTGCGATACAGTTCATAGACAAGTCCGATGCGGACCTGCGCTGCGTGGTGCTGCCAAACGGACAAGACCCTGCCGAGTTCTTGGACACGCATGCCGCGGGCGAGCTTCAGCCCATTTTGGAGGGTGCGGAGCCGCTCATGGACTTCGTGTTGCGCAAGCGGCTTGAGGGCGTGGGGCCAACGACGCCGGCCGGTCGTCGCATGTCGCTCCTTAACGACGTGGCACGCGTTCTGGCACCGCTTAGGCAGTCGGTATTGCTTGACGAGTATGCCAACGTGGTGGGCGACTGGCTCGGCATCTCTCCAAAGGCCGTAAAGGACGCCATACGCGCGGTGCCCGCCAGCAGCGAGCCGTCCGCGTCGCGTCCCGAGCGCGTGGCGAGGGGTGGAGGCGTTGCGCAGTACCCCTACGACGACGTCTATGCCCCCAGTGACTATCTGCCTCCCGAGGCCATGGAGCCCCAAGGTGCCGCGCAATCCGCGCCTGCAGTTCCCGCCTATGCCGTAAGCGACGACGAGCGTAGGCAGGTCCAGGCCGAGCGCGAGCTTCTTGCCATGATGTCCACAAATCCGGAGCTCATGCGTGCCTACGCCGATCGCATATCAAACATCGTCTGGGCAGACGAGCGCAACGAGGCCATAGCCTGGGCCATTCTGGCCACTCCCGAGGACGCCTCGCCAGCCGATGCGGTGGCAGCGGCCACCTCGGTCGTCCCAAATGCGCCCATGATTCTCTCCGAGGGTCGCATAGCGTCGGTTGATGGCGCGAGCGACGAGGCAAAGGCCTCGTTTGTAATCGACACCGTGGACCTCTATTCCACGAGGCGAAAGATCCAGGAGCTCCGCTCGCGCATGAGGTCGGACGCCTCTGCCTCACAAAACCTCTTCCTTGAGGCCACGAACCTGCAAAAACATGCGAATAAACTTGCAAATCGCATAGCTTCTGGGTTTAACTCCTAACTATTTTGGGTAGAATGCCTTGAGTTTACGTAGAAAGGAAGCCTGTGGTAACCAACAAGTCAAAGAGCCCAATGCTCTCAGAGGAACTTACCCATGTTTCGGCCATCCTGGTTAGCAAGTCAGAGAAGTCGGGCGGTATTCTTACCGAGGACGATATTCAGGTTGCGATAAAAGACATCGACATAGACGGAGACGAGCTCTCCGAGCTCTATGACTCCCTTCGCAACAACGGCATAGACATAACCACGCAGGGAGATGCGACCGACCTAGCCGACATGGACGTCCTTACCGCCGGATTCGCCACCTCCGACGACGACTACGACGACGAGATTGGCGAGGTGGACGAAGACGGCGAGGAGCGCGACTCCGAGACGCTCAACGAGGCCAAGGCCGTTAACGAGGCCTTGCGCGCCGCGCCTAAGCCCAAGACAAAGAAGCGCTCCAGCCGGGCCCGTGGCCGCAGGCAAGAGATCTCCATCACAAAGATGACGCAGGACCCCGTGCGCATGTACCTCAAGGAGATCGGCAAGGTGGACCTGCTCACCGCAGCCGAGGAGGTAGACCTCGCCATGAAGATTGAGGCGGGCACCGAGGCGGCGGATCAGCTTGAGGCCTTCGATATTGGCGAGATCGACCTTACCCGCGCCGAGCGCAGACGTCTCTCGCGCATAGAGCAGGTGGGTCTTGAGGCCAAGCAGTCGCTCATCTCGGCAAACCTTCGCCTGGTGGTCTCCATCGCAAAGCGTTACGTTGGCCGCGGCATGCTGTTCCTCGACCTTATCCAGGAGGGCAACCTCGGCCTCATCCGCGCGGTAGAGAAGTTTGACTACACCAAGGGATTCAAGTTCTCCACGTATGCCACCTGGTGGATTCGTCAGGCCATAACGCGCGCCATCGCTGACCAGGCCCGTACGATTCGCATTCCCGTGCACATGGTGGAGACCATAAACAAGCTTGTGCGCGTGCAGCGCCAGCTGCTGCAAGACCTCGGCCGCGAACCCACGCCCGAGGAGATTGGCGAGGAGATGGGCATGACGGCCGATCGCGTGCGCGAGATCCAAAAGATCAGCCAGGAGCCGGTCTCGCTCGAGACGCCCATTGGCGAGGAGGAGGACTCCCAGCTGGGCGACTTCTTGGAGGACACGTCGGCAGTGGCACCTCCCGAGGCGGCAAGCGACTCCATGCTGCGCGAGCAGCTCGAGCAGGTGCTCGACGGCCTGGCCGACCGAGAGCGCAAGGTGATCAAGTTCCGCTTTGGCCTTGAGGACGGCCATCCCCGCACGCTTGAGGAGGTGGGCCGCGAGTTTGGCGTCACGCGCGAGCGCATTCGCCAGATAGAGAGCAAGACCCTCGTCAAGCTGCGCCACCCCAGCCGCTCCGGCAAGCTCAAGGACTACATGGACGAATAACCTGCGGACAAGCAAAGGGGAGTATCCCCATCGCTTGATGTGATAGGATTGCATACAATCACAGGAGCTCGCTGGCGGAGGTGCAATGATGCCACGGACGGGTTTGTCGCGCAAGTCGTTTGCAATCGTGTCGTTTCTGGTCGTTACGCTCGGACTCTTGCTGGTGGTGGTAGTCCCAAAGATGGCATCGGCAAGCACCGATCTTTATGGGTTCGACCTCTCGACCCCGTCGGAGTTTAATGAGGGCGATGGAAAGAATCCCTACGGAAAGGGATACTTCTCGCTCAACACCAAGTCTGAGGCCCTTGTGTGGTACCAAGGCGACGGTAGCATGAACGCAAGCGTATACAACTACAACGGCCAGCCAAGTGGCAGCGCAATCATCAGTGCAAGCAACAAGATTAACGCGATAGCCTCTGGCGGCAGTTCCTACAAGTTCATATCCACCGTGGGCTACGACCCAAACGGCACGGGTCACGCTGACAGTGTGGCGGCGGTTGGCTTGGATGACTCGGATGACGACGAGCAGAAGCTCGTGGTGATGCGCTACAACGGAACGGGCGGCCAGGTGAGGAGCCGCAAGCTCAACTTTATGCGCAACGATGACGATGACGACTCGGACTGGCAGGACGAGATCGAGCAGTGGGCCTACAACGCATACTTCGTCATAACCGCCGGCGACTACGACGGAAACGGCACGGACGAGCTCGCCGTATACTTCATGCAGCGTGGAAACCCGCGCGTGCTCGTCCTAAACGGACAAACGCTTGATACCATTCGCGAGCTTCCCCTCGTAAACCTCATCGGCTCCACCGGCGCCTATCTTTCCAATGAGTTCAGCAAGGACTCGTGGACCGCACGCGCAACGCCTCAGCTCTCCATGGACAGCTCCGACATAGACCGCGACGGCTGCGACGACCTTGTTGTGGTTGCCTCCTACGCCGACATATATGACGACTCCGACGGCGAGGAGCTCAAAGAGCGCAGCTCCGTGCTGGGCTACTACCCCAAGGCGTCAAGCCTCTCCCAACGATGGGTCCTCAACAAGGGCGCCACGAGCCACTACATGCGTACTGCTGCGGTATCGGCTGGTGACATAGACAACGACGGGTTTGACGAGGTGGTGGTGGCCGGCTTCTTTATGGACGAGGACGGCCCAGACGCAGATGACGACCTCAATGGGAGCCAGTACCTCATAACGACGCTCGACTATGCCACGAGCGCCGGCTCGGCTGGTCTGAGCCTAGGAGTAAGCCGCACCGTAGACATGAACAAGTTCACCAAGAGCGGATACTATGGGTCCGACACCATGGTGGGCACCCCGGCCCTCACGTGCTTCAAGGCGCGTGGTCGCAACGCCGCCGAATACATCTTCCTGGCAGGTACTGTCTACAAGTGGGAGGACAACTCGTGGAAGGTGGACAACACCGCGTCGCATTGCACGGAGAGCGACAGGGGAATAGACGGATGGCTCATCACAAACACGTGGGTGGACCATTGCGTGGCGGCGAACTTCGATTCAAACGAGCTCGGTGCGGAGCAGGTAATGTTTAGCTCGGGATACAAGCAGGATTCCGTGAGCAGGTTCTTCTATCGCGTGGACCTTGTGGGCTACGGCACAAAGACCGAAGGAGAAAAGCTCCTCTCTAGCGACTTCTACGAATGCCAGAACACCCAGGTGGTAGACAGAAGCACCAAGGGAAACAGGCCCTGCTGTACGTTTGCGGCCCTAGACGTGGACAACGACACCGACGTCTATCGCTACAAGAGCAAGCGGTATGAGTACAGCAACGTCAACGTCATGGCGATCCTCCAGGCGCCGCCGTACTTCGACGACATCAAGAACGACTACTTCGCCGCCGTGGGAACCACTTGCTATGGCAGGACGGATGGCACCGAGCACAGCACAAAGGTAACGGCAAGCGCCAGGGCGGGTTGCTACATAAGCGCGGAGGTCGAGACGCCTGTCCTCAACGTCACCACGGAGGCGACGTTTACGCACGAATGGCTGTGGGAGTATGAGGATGCGCTCTCTCAGGAATTCTCGTGGACGCTGGAGAACCATGCCTACGACAACGGTGTCGCGCTGTATCGCACACCCGTGACGCTCTACGACTACGAGGTAACGCTTGCGGGCTCGGGCGAGAAGAAGTCCATGACCATAGGCATCCCCGAGGAGCCCACATACGTCATCATAGATGCCGAGAGATACAACGAGCTGGTGTCGCAAGACCCCACCATGAGCGGCAAGGAGGTCACCACTGCGGTGGCCGGATGCATCGCCGGCATTCCCGAGAGCTACCCATCGTCCGCCTTTGGCCTAAAGAACTTCACCGGCGCGCGCAACAAGATCACGGTGTCCAACCGCAACTCCACGCAGGACTTCGCCACGCAGGTGATCACCACGGGCGAGTCCTCGAGCGCCTCACAGAGCTACACGGAGTCGCTCAACCTCAAGGTGGGCGTCTCCGTTGGCATGGACCTAGCAGTGGGAAGCGCAAAGATCGGCGGCGGAGTCGAGGGTGGCGCCTCATGGGGCAGCGGACAGACCACCGTTGACTACTCATCCGTAGAGAAGACCGGCCAGGTGGCCTTCCCGCCGGCCACAGAGACCGAGTTTGCGTTCAACTTCCGCTTTGGTACATGGAGCACAAAGCTCGGGGATACTGAAGTTCCCGTGCTTGGCTACGTCATAGACAGCGTAACGTCACCGCCAAGCCGTCCAAAGGACCTTGCGGTGGAGACCGTGAGCAAAGACTCCATCACCATTGGTTGGAAGCACGGCGTAAAGCCCCCGCAGCTGTACGAGGTCTACCAGTACTTTGAGGATGACATCTCGGGAGTGCCCTACAGCCTCTTGAAAACCATAGACGGCAGCTCCATAGACTTCACCTACGACGGGCTGCTTCCAAACACGACCTACCATCTGTCCATAAGATCGGTCAGCTACGTGGATGGGGAGCGTAGGGTGTCACCGTACACCGCCGTGGTGTCGGCAACGACCTTAAGCGACGCGGAGGCGCCCATCATAACGGGAATAACCAAGGAGCAAAACGTACGCGTAGACGACACGGCCGTCTTTGTGGTGACGGCCCGTCCAAGCCCAAACGCCACAAGCGGGCTCACCTATGCTTGGCAGGTAAGGCAGGCCGGCAGCACCAGCTGGGCGCACTGCGGCGCAAAGAGCGACCCCACCCTCACGCTTGACCACGTAACGCAAAACATGGATGGCAACCGCTACCGGTGCGTGGTCTCCCAGACCATCGGCGGCAAGCGCACCTATGCCTACTCGGACGTAGGCGTGCTAAACGTGGGCCTTGCAGACTCAAGGGTAGACGTCACCGCCACCAACGTGGACCAAAGGCAGAACAACCCCTACCTGGGGACCAACCGAGGTCTTGCGGGCGTGGTAAGGATGGAGGACGACCCTAACAACGCCACGACCGTCCCCACCGACAAGCAACTCGTGATCACGGTTGGGCAAGAGAGCGAGCCGCGGGTGTTCGTGGCCTACCATAACGCCCACGAAAACAAGAGCCCGGAGTACGTGTACTTCAGCTCCGGCACGTACTACGCGCTCGAAGGGCTGGATGAGGAGGCGCTTACCGCCCAGGCCATGGTGCCACTCTCGCTCACGTCGGACCATTTTGAGGTGGAAGACGCCAGTTCCCTGTGGAACACGGTGGCACCGGGCGACCTTTTGCGCACGGGTCCCCAGGCCACCTATGCCGTGGGAGAGAGCACGTATCTGCAGTACCAGCTTGGCGACAAGCTCTTGCTTGCGCTGGTGGATGACCAGACGACCTCGTGGTACGAGCTCGACGAAAACTACGAACTAAAAGCGTATGAGGGCGAGACGTCCGGTGCGGAGCCCATATTTGTGGAGGCGGACCAGACGGTGTCGGTGCTCGACGGAGCCATCGTGGCGGAGGGGACCGAAGGTGCGACCTCTTACGATGCATACTGGCCACGGGACCACAAGACAAGCGACCTCGTTGCATATCGTTCGTCCGATGGCGTTGGGCCATGGTATGTGGCAGACGCAAGCGGCTCGCTTGCAAAACTGGAGGTGTGCGAGTCCGACGGCCTGTATCGCGGGCAAGGGCAAGACGGTTCCTACGTGGCAAGCATTGGGGACGTCGTTCAAGTGGACGCAAGCATCATTCCTCAAAAGGCCGTCACGTACACGGGAGACAAGGTGAGCCTGTTTGCGCAGGTAAGTACAAGCAGCATCAGCGCAACGCTTGAGGGCACCGTGACCTTTGTGCTTAACAACACCACCACGGGCGAGGTGAGGACCGTTGCCACCACCGCCAACGCCGAGGGGCAAGCCACCTTGGAGTGGTTCCCCGAGCAGCCTGGCGTGTACGAGGTGACTGCGGGATTTGGTGGCAACTCCTCGCTGCGCTTCTCTACCAGCAAGACGACCTACTATGCGCTGGACCACGACCAACCGGAGGATAGCGTGTACGTGCTCGAGGCCCAAGACGTCGTATATGGGGACACCATAGAGCTCCAGATGGCTCGCATGATGCCCAACGACGAGGGAGGCCTTGTGAAGGAGGAGCTTCCTGCTGGCACATCCGTGCGATATACGGTCGCATACACCAATCTGGACGGCGAGGAGACCATAGAGGACCTTGGTGCAAATCACTCGTACACACCTGGCCTGGCGGGGAACTACACCTTTGTGGCCAAGGTCTCTGGAGACCAGAGCGGCGGGGCACGTCTTGTGGTGCATGTGAGCAGGCGGCCCATCGTGTTTAAGGCTCCGTCTCGCATGGGCCTTTCCAGCCAGACGGACAACAACAAGGTCCCGACCGTGGATGACGTCGTCGTGGAGTATCGTGGCGACGCGACAAAGGATGCGATCATAGATCGCGATAAGACCACATATACCCTCAACGCATTGCTTACCCTTACTTCCACGCCTGAGCTTACCGCCGATGCGGGCGAGGGCGTGTACGTAACGAGCCTTGGATATAGGGTGCAAGACGAGTCTGCGGATAACGTTTCGTACGTGCCGGAGGTGACTGAGTTTATCCAGAAGTACGATGCGGAGCTTCAGAACGGACAATATGTGGTTGAGGCAGGCGTCTATACCGTAACGTTTGCGGCCGGCTCAAACGGAAAGCTCCAAGGCTATCAGGGCAACGACATGCGCGCCATTGCGTCGGGCGACTCGCTTACAGATGGCACCATGCTCAACTTTGTCGCCACGCCCAACGAGCGATTCAAGGTCGCCTCTTGGAGCGTGCAGGACGCGGGAGGCGCCGACGTTGACTATAAGACGATGGGTGACGGAGACCAGATTTGCATCTCGTCCCTCAAGACAAACCTTAACGTGAGGGTCACCTTTGACGTTTCGAGCCACCAGCTCACATTCTCGTCAAGCGACCATGGAACGATCAGGGGAAACTATGTGACGGACGACCAAGTGGGTGCAGAGTTTTTCTCTCCCGAGGAAGTCGCGACCGGAAAGGGCTTCGTGCTCACGGCCACTCCCGATGAGGGCTACGTAATAGAGCGTTGGACCATAGCCCGCGGAGGCGCCGCTCCACAGGAGTACGCGGACGAGTACGGAGCATACTCGGGCGACACGCTCACGATAGGGCATATGGACGACAACATGAGCATACAGGTGTACTTCGTTGAGGAGTGCTACCATTACGTCTCGACGCTTGCCGTGGATGAGACGGGCAATAATGCCGCCGGTTGCCAGGTGCTGGTGGAGGGCGTGCGAGAGGACGGCTCGGCAAGACACGGGAGCAGGGTTACCTTTACGGC
This sequence comes from Coriobacteriales bacterium, assembly GCA_030529665.1. Taxonomy (GTDB): domain Bacteria; phylum Actinomycetota; class Coriobacteriia; order Coriobacteriales; family Atopobiaceae; genus RUG440. Next base: position 6,908 of record JAUMWL010000036.1, on the reverse strand, counting down.
CGACATACCAGACCAGATGGTCGTAAAGGAGTGGCGTCTCTACCTTACCGACACCGACTATGTGGTGCTACAGGGCAGCTCCGCAAGCTATGTGGTGGGCAGCCTGCAGTACGACATGCGCATAGGGATCGAGGTCGCTCAGTTCAAGCAGCTCAAGGTCCACTACGGCGTCGTGGCAGATGACGGAGCCCAGCTAGAAAACGTTGTGACGGCAACGTCCAAGGGCGTCGCAATACAAGACGGCGACGCATGCGCGGCCTACATCCCCATTGACTTTGCGGCCAGCATACCCAAGGGGTACCAGGTGGGGTCTTGGTCGGTCCGAAAGGGCGACGGCGAGGAAGAGGTCGTGGTCAGCGGCAAGGATCAGCTGAGCTACGCCCTAACGTCTCTTGTTGACGAGACATGGGTAACCCTTTGCCTGGAGCATCAGCCCACGCTCACCTACGAGGTGGACGGCGGCCATGGTACGATTGAGTGCACCGATGCCAATCGCACGAGCGGCGACGCCTACGACAAGTATCGCGTGGACGACTTCACCTTTGTGGCGACGCCCGACGAGGGCTATGAGCTCAACGCGCTGCTCGTGGAGCCTGCGGAAGGCTATGCCGAGGTTGTGGAGAGTCAGGGCCAGAGTTCAGACACGCGCAGGTTTACGCTCAAGGCACCTTCGGGCGGGTTTGTGCAAGACATGGTGATAACGGCCAGCTTTAGGGAGCTTCCGCACATAGACGTGGCTTTTGAGCTCTATGACGACGGCTCGGGCACGCATGGCACAATAGGGGCGTCTGCCGATCGCAAGGGCGACGAGCGCTATGTGCGTGAGGCCTCCGCGAGCTCTTCTGGTGCAGATTTGCGCACGGTGTATCGTGACAGCGTGGTGACGATTGCCACGAGCGCGGACGTGGGATACGGAATCCAGTCGTGGAAGGTTGGCGGTATCGAGCTCATGGGTGACGCCGGCCTGTCCTACGCGCATGTGGGCGATACAGACAACGTGTTGGTGCTCACGATAACTGACGAGCTGCTTGCGACGCTGGAAGACGCCACCACCATAGAGGTCCTGGCCCAAAACGGCCTGAGGGGCGGAGCCGTGACGTTTGGAACCAAGGGCAACACGGGCGGCTCCGTCGTGGCGCGCCATGCCAATGGCGACACGCTTGAGTACGGAACCATCATGGGCGTGCCAGAGACGCTCACGTTCCAGGCGCTTCCCAAAGAGGGTTGCGTGCTGGTGGACTGGGAGGTCAACGGCGTCTCCGTTGGCCAGACGGGCTCTATGCTCGATGTGGATGTAGACGGCATCCAGGCATACGACGTGCGTGCCGTCATAGCTGTTCCTCAGCCCGTGGAGACCCACACCCTCACGTTTGCGGCCGTTGGCGACGAGCTTGGCGCGCATGGCAGCGTGAGCGCGTACGTGAGCAAGCTTCCCAACGAACCAGCGGCGGGGTCCTACAACTCATCTAACCACAAGCTGAACGAGTCCCTCGCATCGGGGTGCGTGGTGGACCATACCACAGGCGTGCGCTTTGCGGCTCGGGCGGAGCAGGGCTATGCGGTGCAGGGCTGGTATGCAGATAAGGAATGCGAAACCGAGCTGTTTGGCAGCGCCGAAGAGCTTCAGAGCTACCTCATCGACTCTGTTGAGGACGACGTGCAGCTATACGTCAAGTTCGCACCAGTCCCAACCTTTAGCATAGAGGTGGTTCAGGATGGCACCGGGGAGGGCAGCTACGGCATATTCGTGGATGGCAAAGAGCTTGGTCCCACAGACCTTTCGCCTACCGCAGCAGGCGTCTCGTTCAAGGTGCGTCGCCACAGTACCGTCGAGGTCGTCGCACGTCCGTCGGGCGAGCTCAACAAGGTAACCGCATGGAATGGCGTTGCATCCGAAGACAAGTCGTATGTGGTGCAGGACGTGACGTCCAACCACCTCATCACCCTTACGTTGAGTCCCTCTCAGATAGTGGAGGTGCTGTTCAAGACAAACGAGGACTGTGAGAGCGCAAGCGTCTGGCTCTTGTCGCCTGCGGGCGAGGACGCTGCACAGGTGGAAGCCGTAAACACGACGGTTCGCCTGCCAGCTGGCAAGACCGTGCGGTTTGACGTTGTGCCCGTGGCAGGAAAGATGGTGGATTCCTGGAAGGTGACCTATGCAAACGGCAGCGTCACAACAGGAGACGTGCTTGGCATTGACAACTCCATCACGCTGAGCGACCTCATGCTCAGCGCAACCGTGGAAGTGAGCATGCGAGAGATAACGACCCATGCGGTACCCTATGCCGGCATGGGAGAGGGCACGGGGTCTAGGGTAGACGATGTCGTGGTGTTTCCCGACACGCTGGGAGACGCGTATCCAAACAGGGTGCGCGATGGTGGCTACGTTACGTTTACGGTGTCTCCCGAGCAGAACTATGTGGTAGACGGAATCCTGGACGCGAACACAGACGTAAAGAACGGCGCAAACGTTCTCACGGCGCAACGGCGCGACGACGGTTCGTATGTCGTAACCATAACAAACGTAAAGAAGGACGTGGACCTTAGGGTTGATGCCAAGCGGCTCTATACCGTAAACATATTGGGGGCAACGTATGGACACGTGGTAGTTGAGGATGCCGATGGAACGCCCATTGCATCGGGAAGCAAGGTGAGGGAGAACACAGAGCTCACCGTTCGCGCGGTTCCAAACAGCAACTGCGTGTTTGAGGGGTGGGGCGATCCGTTGCAGGACAACAAGATGCCCGTCGTTTCCCACACGCTTGTCTCTGACGTAACGTTTTCTGCAAGCTTCTATCGCACGTTTAAGGTAACGATCGCGCAGAGCAAGAAGGGGAGCGTTACCGTGAGGACCGCAGATGGGGACCTTGTGAGCTCGGGGCAGCGGCTCCGCGAGGGAACCAAGCTCGAACTCAGCGCAAAGGCCGCAAAGTACTGCGTGTTTGAGAGATGGAACAAGCCCAACAAACTCACGTCGCCACAGACCACGGCAACGCTTGACGGGGACCTTGTTGTTGAGGCGCGCTTCTATCGTACATATAAGGTAAAGGTCGGCTCGTCTAAGTACGGCAAGATTCGAGTGATGGACTCGGCGAGCAACGTCATAAAGTCGGGGCAACGCGTGCGCGAGGGCACGGTGCTTAGGGTAAAGGCCATCGCCAAATCAAAGTGCGAGTTCGTACGTTGGGGAAAACCGCTCAAGGGAAAGCCTGCAAGCACCAAGTTTAAGCTGGCGGCAGACACTACTTTTAATGCAAGGTTCTGTCGCACGTGGCGCGTCACCATTGGCAAGGGAAAGCTAGGAAGCATTGCCGTAACCACCAAGGATGGCACAAAGGTTAAGTCGGGGCAGCGCGTGCGCGAGGGCACGGTGCTCAAGATACAGGCCATGCCGGCCACCAACTGCGAGTTCTCGTGGTGGACATCGACGCTCAAAGGCAGGGGAGTAAAGACCTCGTGGAAGGTGACGTCCAACGTTACATTTGCTGCAAAGTTTGTGCGCAAGCCCCTTGTTGCAGACATTGCCAACGTGTCGGGCAACAGCATACAGATTCGGTGGTCGGAGGTCGTTGGGGCCGACAGATACGTGGTGTACTTCAACTGGTGTGACGGAAAGAAGCTCACCAAGATCTTCGGCTACTTCGATTCGAGCGTGCAGAGCACGGAATTCACGGGACTAGAGGCTGGAAGGACCTATAAGTTCATGGTCGTCGCACAAAAGAAGTCCGGAAAGAAGTACAAGAAGATCGTCTCGAGCCTTGACTATCACCTTGTGACGACGGGCAGCTACACCCTCACGAATCCCAAGACAGTAAAGGTTGCAAAGAAGACCGAGAAGCTTGGCGTTGGCATGTGCGCCACCACCTTGGTGCGGGTGACAAAGGAGGATACCGGAAAGAGCCTGCTTGGCCACACGGCGCCGGTTCGCTACGTGAGCAGCAACACCAACGTGGCAACGGTAAGCTCGGAGGGCGAGATTTTTGCCAAGCGTGCTGGTACCTGCACCGTCTATGCACAAGCCGAGAACGGAACGCGCGTTACCATAAAGGTCGTCGTCTCCTGATCTGGCGAAAAGGGGCCAGACCCTAATCCGCCATTTTGGCGGAAAGGGGCCAGACCCTAATCTGCCAGACACCGAAACCGTGTATCGCGTGGGCGTAGGGCTAGGCGCCAGGCGCGATTCCGCACCGAATGGCGAAAGGACGGTCCAGGAGCCGCCCTCGCACTCTTTGCTAGCGAAACTGGGGGAAGCTCGGAACGACGCGAAGGCAGTGGCAAAAATGGTGTGCATGAGGGGTAACCCCTTTTGACTCACCCCTGTCGCCCGCAGCCCTTCTCGGTATCAATATATTAACGTGTACACAAATCGTCACGAAAAGGACCCCACCGTGTACACAATCGGCCCGTTTGTGTACACGGTGGGGTAGCGTTCTTGCCAAAAAGTGTACACATTAAAACATTGATGTCGGTCGGGTCGCTTGGTCGGGAGGGCAGGCGGTCTGTAAGCCGCCCACTCCGTCCGTACCAGCCCGGCCGGACGGGCGCCTTTGGAAACCAACCTGCGCCATTAGCGAGCTCCCTGCCAAAAGGCGGGACGGTGCCAGCGGGATCGATTGCCCGTCTTGGAGGCATGGGGGCGGGCCGGCGTGCGCAAGCGACCGTTGTCGCCTCCTGGCAAGACGCGCAAAGTGCCATGCTCCTCGTAAAACCCGGTTGACCATGTCCATGCACGCGTTCGTCGGTTCGGGGGTATTGCATGGGCGAATACGAGACGTTGCGGCCCGAGGGGTACCTGCCGCGTCTGGCCGACGGGCTTGTCCGGAGTGCCTTGGAAGAGTTCGGAGGCGTGGAGGTGTGCGGACCGCGTTGGTGCGGGAAGTCATGGACGTCTATGGCGCACGGGGCGAGCATCACGCGCGTCGACGAACACGCGTCTTTGTATGAGGACGATCCTGCGCTCGCGCTCATTGGAGCGCGCCCTCATGTCGTGGACGAATGGCACGACGTTCCAGCTGGTTCGAGGTACGCCCCGCGCACGAGCTTGTCGCGCGTCTTCCCCTCCCGCCGCGCCCTCGCGTCTATCGCGGACGCCTCCGACGGGAGCAGGCGGACGGTGAAGCTCGCGAAGTCGGACCTGACGCAGCGCTACGGATCCTCTCCGCGCGAGTCCCACTCCTCCACGATCGCGTCGATCTCGGCCTGGGTGATCTCTTTGCTGTGGTCTGCCATGACTGCCTCCCTCCCGATACCTCGCGTATCGTCTTGTTCGTTGGCGAGGTCATCGCGCGTATTAATAGCCACCCACGCCCGAAGTGAGCCAGCTTGTTGCCATAGAGTACACCAATCGCGGGGCAGGAATGCCGCCATGACCGTCATATGCGTAATCGTTTACGGGCGGCCGAGAAGGGTCCAGCACAAACGGTGAAGGCCCACATTGTTGCCTGGGTCTGGCGATCCACGTGCGGAGGCGGGCGGAAGCGCACGAGATACGTGAGCGGAAACTGTAAAGGCGTCGGCGCCATGGGAAACAGGCGCTGTGGCCTGGAGCCCCCTTGAACGGCGCGCTACAATATGGGATAAAGGAACGTAGGAGGCGCGCCCGGCGCGCGCAAGGCACCGGTCAGGCGCAGAAAAGACCGTCGGGGGGGCTTGACAGCCATGAGAAGGGGACATACGCTCGGCTCGGCTCGGTAAGGGATAGCCGCGTCCCTCACGGGGGCGGAACCGCATACTACGACGACGGATGACCGTCGGGCCTGACGTGGGCATTGAGCCCCGTCGGGTCCGACGGTTTTTGTTGTTTGGTAACGGCTACTCGGCGGCCGTTGACGCCGAGACAAGACAGGCAAGGAGAGGGGATTATGGTAAGGGGAAAGAAAAGAAGAACGGCGCTGCTGGGCGTGCTGCTCGGCATCGCGCTTGCGCTGGGGCTGGTGCCGGGGCTGGCCCGTGCGGCGCTGGTGGACGCGTGGGAGGGCAACCCCTACGCCGGCCTCGTGAACACGACGACCACGGTGACGTTCAACGGCAAGCCGTGGTACATCATCGCAGACGGCTCCACCGCGGCGGACGCCGGGACGCTGACGCTGCTGGCGGCGGACACGAGCTTCGGCCTGTCCAAGTTCGACGATAGTTATAGCAACGATTACGACAAGCCCTCGGCGGTGAAGACCTATCTGAGCAACATAGTCGCCGGAACCGCAGGGGACGGGAAGCCCGACTTCAGCAACGTCGCGAGCGCGATCGGCGACGAGGGGCTGTACCTCCTGAGCAGGGATGAGGTCAGCGCCCTCGGCCTTTCGTCGGACGTGCTGAAGATGAGCTTCACCGGCGGGGATACCCATTATGGAGAGTGGTGGCTCCGCTCGCCCGGCTACCACGACGTCTTTGCGGCGTTCGTGGACGGCGTCGACTGCTACGTGGACTACATCGGCATCCACGTGTTCAAATCGTTTGGCGTCCGCCCCGCTCTACAGCTCAATCTGTCATCTGTAATCTTCGAATCTGAGTCAAAATCTTTCTCTCTGAAGCCTCACACCCACAGCCTCGCATACGCCGCCAGCGGCGCGACCATCACGGCGACCTGCACGGCCAAGGGCTGCACCGACCCGGCATACTCCGCCACCCTGCAGATCTCCAGGCCCGCGAAGGCCACCTACGGCGACAGCAACAGCGCCGACGCCACCGTCACCGACGAGGGCGGCATCCGGGGCGAGGCGAAGGTCATGTACCAGACGAAGGGCGCGGACGCCTACGGGGAGGCAACCCAGACGGCCCCCACGAACGCGGGCACCCACAGGGCGAGCGTCACGCTCGCGGGGGTCGCCTTGGCGGGCGGCGGTACCGGCGACGTCACCGCGTACGTGGAGTACACGATCGCCAAGGCCGACCCCACCGCGGCCGCGCCC
>JAUMWL010000155.1 GCA_030529665.1 Coriobacteriales bacterium | reverse complement strand
ACCGGCACAAAGATGCAAAACCACACGGCCGACCCGCCGAGCTCGAGCCGCGAGAAGTCGAACCCGTTTATGAGGAGCGCCAGGATCACGGGCAAGAACAGCATGCCCAAGCTCAGTGCCACCATGCGCAGCACGCGCGTGGGGGTGGTAAAGCGCATCTGTACGGGACGCTGCTGCCCGTCGACGGAGGCCATAAACACGGGCTCTGCGGCCTTTCGCTCCAGCAACTCGTCGCTCAGCACCAGCTTGCCCCGCTCGCGCCTAAAGCTCTTGCCTCCCGAGGTATAGATTTCTCGTCCCGACTCCACGGCAAAGCTGTTGCGCGTGGTGTCGCTAAACAGGCACAGGGTGATTATTATGAACACGAGCGCCATGGCACCGGTGAGGATCAGGCTCGTGCCCAGCTCCATGCCAAAGAGTCGCAGGGCGGCAAACAGGCCGCCGCACAACACGACGGTAGACACGATGGCCTTGAGCCACCATGGCAAAAAGTAGTAGTGGGAGTCCTTCTCGGCGCGAACGCTCACCTTGCCCGTTTGTCCGTTAACGGCCGCCATGAGGTCTCCCTTGCACAAGTAGTACACGGGAAGCAGCACGGGGAGCCGTATGGCGGAGTCTAGGTTTGCGTCTATCTCCACGGCCCTGGTCTCTAGCGTGCGGCGGACGGCGGGCGTGTAGGATGCAGCGGCTTCCTCCTCGGCTCGTCCAACCAGCGTCTTCTCGTCCACGTCGGGCACCTTTACGCGCTGACCAGCAACGTAGGCAAAGTCGAACTCCACCATGCCGTCCTTGTTGAAGGGCTCCATGCCGTCTAGCAGCAGGTTGTCCAGCTGCTTGGAGCGGTTTACAAACTCGCCGTCCAAAAAGCCCTCGCAGTCGTAGCTACGAGTTCCGTCCATGCGGCCCACGCGCATGTGGACCGGTCCGCGCACAAGCTCGTAGGGCAGATAGAAGCCCTTGAGCTCGCCTATGAGGGGCAAAAGATGCTTGGCCTCCGGCTTGGACTTGTTTTGGTCGCACCAGTCCCTCATGCGATCGGCGGCCTCCTCGGCCGTGAGCGAGAAGGGAATCACGCTTTCGGGCATGTTCTTGGAGCGCAGATACTCCTTGCGCACCAGGTTGCGGCCGCAGAACGCGCAGCTCGCGAGCGCCTCGTTTTCCTCAAACACCACCGTGGCGGCGCAGCCGGTGCAAGATGCGCTGTAGAGCTTGTACTGTGCCATCGAGCTTTGGATCTTGCCGGCCTGCACCGTGCGATAGCCCTGCTTTTGTCGCTGTGCCTCGGCAATGCCCACCTTGCCTCCGCAGTAGTCGCAGAGGTAGCGTTGCTCCACAATGTCAAAGCTCGCAGGCGCCCCGCATTGTGGGCAGTGGATGTCCGCAATCTGCTTCATGGCTCTCTCCTTGCGCGGATGGCGAGTGGGTCTGGCGTCCTGTGCACGGGTTCAATTATTGCACGCCGTGCATCGCGGGGCAAAGGGGCCAAACCCCTTTTCTCATGCCGGGTCGTGTGTGGTCATCCGCGCAAGCTCGATTATACCGCTACGGCATGCGAGCCGGACACCGCCTTTGCTCGTACTCGAGTGAGAAAAGGGGTTTGGCCCCTTTTATCACCGCGCAACACAGAGGAGCATCCCCGCCGCTTAATATATAATACGTTGGGAAAGCGTGGCTTGCGGCAAGAGGCACTGGAGGCAACAAGTGAAGATCGGCATCATAGGCGCCATGGACATAGAGGTTAGCCACCTTGTGGGCGAGCTTGCAAATCCCGTCGTGCAAAAGCACATGGGCATGACGTTTAACGAAGGGCTGCTAAACGGCACGCCCGTGGTAGTGGTCATGTGTGGGGATGGCAAGGTAAATGCCGCCGTGTGCGCGAGCGTGCTCATCGACCGCTACGGCGTAACGGCGGTCATAAACACGGGCGTTGCCGGCTCTTTGGACGCGCGCATTGACATTGGCGACCTGGTGGTGTCCACAGACGCCGTTCACCACGACATGGACGTGTCCGCGCTTGGCTACGCTCCCGGGCAGGTGCCTGGCATGGACACGCTGAGCTTTGCGGCCGACGAGGGCCTGCGTACCATCGTGGTGCGCGTAGTTCGCAAGGTGGCTCCCCAAATTGCCGTGTTTGAAGGGCGCGTTGTGTCCGGCGACCAGTTTGTGGGCTCGCCCGAGCGCAAAGAGTGGATCGTAAACACGTTTGGTGGGCTCTGCTGCGAGATGGAGGGGGCGGCAATCGCTCACGTATGCCACATAGCGCACGTGCCGTTCGTTATCGTACGCACCATCTCCGACAAGGCCGATGGCTCGGCGGAGATGGACTATCCCACCTTTAAGATTGCGGCCGCAAGGCTTTGTGCGGCAATCGTGGAGCGCTGTGTTGCGAGTGCTGAGGTCGAGGCGTCGGCGGACGGTCGTGAGATTGGTTAAAAAATGGCAAAAGGGGTCTTGCCCCTTTTGACAACATGCCGGGGGAGAGTTGGTTAACGTGTTTGGCACTGGCTTCGAACTAAACGACTCCACGTTGCGCGTGGTGGAGAGCCTAGGCTCCATGATGCCTGGGGGCTTCTTTATCTACAAGGCGACTGGCAACGAGGAGCTCATCTTTGCCAACCACGTGGTCTTTTCCATATTTGGTTGCGAGGACCGACATGAGTTTGAGGAGCTTACGGGCAACACCTTTGGGGGCATGCTCTTTCCCGAGGACTACGAGGCCATTACGCACTCCATCAACGACCAGATAGCATCGAGCGAGGACGACATGGATGCGGTGGAGTACCGCATCGTGCGCAAGGACGGGCAGATCCGTTGGGTTGAGGACTACGGGCACTTTGTGCAGACCGAGGCCTATGGTGGCCTGTACTACGTGTTCATAACCGACATTACCGAGAAGCGCATGCGCATGGAGTCCGACAACCGCGTGCGCTTGGCCGTGATCGAGGCCCTGAGCAAGGCATACCACACCCTGTGGCTCATAAACGATGTGGAGACCGAGCGCTACTCTTTGTATCGCGGCGACATCTCGGACACGAATCCCTATGCGGTACCGGTGGAGGGCGTGTTCAACAGCCTGCGGTACTCGGATTCCAAGGACCACTACATCGACAGCCTGGTGGCACCGCAGGACCGTGCCCGCATGCACGAGGAACTGGAGCTTTCCAACATAGTAAGGCGCCTCAAGGAGGAGCCGCAGTACTTTATCCAGTACCTGAGGATCCTGGACGGGGAGGAGCGCTACTTCCGCGTGGAGCTTGCAAAGGTGGACATGCCCGACGGCAAGATGGGCGTGGTGTGCGGCTTTAAGGACGTGGACGACGAGGTGCGTCGCGAGATGAGCACACGACAAGCCCTTCGCGACGCCGTCTCGGCGGCAAACGTGTCCAACCGCGCCAAGAGCGACTTTCTTGCCAGCATGAGCCACGACCTGCGTACGCCCCTCAACGGCATCGTGGGCATGACGGCCTTGGCGCAGGCGAATCTGGAACACGTCGATCGCTTGGAGGACTGTCTGGCAAAGATCGCGGACTCGTCCGAGCATCTGCTGCGACTCGTAAACGAGATCTTGGACATGAACAAGATCGAGCTGGGCAAGATGGACTTCGTGGTCGACGAGATGAGCATCACAGAGCTCGTGGACGGGCTGTGCGCCATCACAAAAGACGAGGTGGACGTGCGCGGGCATAGTCTGGACATGCGGGTGGACGTAACCAACGACAAGGTCGTGGGCGACCACACCCGTTTGCAGGAGGTGCTCCTGAACCTCCTCGAGAACGCCATCGAGTTTACGCCCGACGGCGGTTCCATTCGCCTTGAGGCTCATGAGACGGGCACCACGACATCGGGAGTGGGCACCTACGAGTTCGTGGTGCAAGACAGCGGCATAGGCATGACCGAGGAGTTTTTGGAGCGCCTCTACGAGCCCTTCTCGCGTGCGGAGGAGGGGGCCTCCGCAACAGTACAAGGTGCAGGGCTTGGCCTCACCATAGCGAACAACATCGTTCACATGATGGGCGGAACCATCCATGTCCAGAGCACGCTGGGCAAGGGGTCCACGTTTACGGTTACGGTGCCGCTCGAGGTGGCGACACCCAAGAAGGAGCTCGGGAGCGACGATGCCCTCGCGACACAGGACCACGACGAGCCGCTCAAGGGTATCGACGAGCTCGACTTTGGCGGGCACCGCATCCTGCTCGTGGAGGACAACGAGCTCAATGCCGAGATTGCCACCAGCATCTTGGAGATGGCAAACCTTTCGGTGGACAGGGCAAAAGACGGCATGGAAGCCGTGCGGATGTTTGAGGCGGCAGAGCCCGGCTACTATGCCCTCGTCCTCATGGACATACGCATGCCGCGGATGAACGGGCACGAGGCCACGCGACGCATCCGCAGGCTCGGTGTGCCTGGGGCGCAGACCGTTCCCATCGTAGCCCTCTCGGCCAATGCGTTTGAGGAAGACAAGCAAAACTCACGTCGCGCGGGCATGAACGGCCACATTGCAAAGCCAGTCGACTTTGACGAGCTGGCCGCTGTTCTGCAAGAGTGGATACCCGAGGGCTAGTGCCCCGTGGGCCTAGAAAACTGGAGGCGCAATGCCGAGCTGGAACATACACACTGCTCACGTTGAGGGACTTCTGGCGACCCAAAGCGCGGCCGAGCTTGGCATCGAGGACGTGGACGCCTTCCTGTTTGGCAACTTTGTGCCCGACATATACGTGGGCTACGTGGTTCCGGACGTGTCGCACAAGATCCCCTACAAGGACACGCACCTAGTGGATCCCACCTTCATACCCTCGCCTAATGCCGCACTGTTCTATGAGCGCTACCTCATGGGGGAGTGCACCGATGTGGTGCTGGGGGCGTGGACGCACCTCTTGTGCGACCACTACTACAACCGTCGCACAAACGAGTACATATCTCGCATAGGGGTCGCGCCCGGGGAGCAGACGCGGATTCGCAAGCAGTCGGACTTCGATGCGTTTGGCCGCACGCTCAGTATCTCCCGGGTACCCAAGGCGAGCGAGGGGATCCTATCCCAATGCAAGGAGTTCCCCCAATACGCCATAGGGGAGCAGGACGTGCTTGCCACCATCCGTGCGCAGGAGGGCATCGTGCACAGAAATGCGGCAGAGCACCTGGACGCGGAGCCCGAGTACTGTTTGCTGACCCAGGAGTTCTTTGAGAGCACGTACAGGCAGGTGGATTCGGTGCTCCGCGAGGCCTTTCGCCTGCGGGCATCCGGCGTGGCTCCACTGGAACTCGGAAGGGCCTAGGCCATGCAGGGCAAGCGGATGTCCGGTGGCGACCTTTTGCGCCACGAGCAGGTAACGGACCTGGTGCGCGAGAAGGTCTATGCAAAGGAATGGGGCGTGGACGGACCCATCCCCTCCGAGAACGAGCTTGTGGGCATGCTGGGCATCTCGCGTGGCACGGTGCACAAGGGAATACAAGCACTGGTAGACGAGGGCCTGCTCGTGCGCCATCAGGGTCGCGGAACCTTTGCCGCCCGCCCACTCATGGCGCGCCCGAGCAACACCAAGCTCGTCTCGTTTGCAGAGTCCATGGACGAGCAGGACATACCCTACACCACAACGGTCATAGAGAGGCGCGTGGAGAAGGCCACGGGCATGTGCGCGGCCAAGCTGGAGATTCCCGACGGTTGCGACTACCTCTACCTCACGAGGGTGCGGTCGGTGCGCGGCCGCCCGGTAATGTTTATAGAGAGCCACATAAACACGGAGGCGTGCCCGGGCATAGAGGACGCGGACTTCGAGAGCGAGAGCGTGTTTGCGGCGGTGGAACGAACGAGCGGGCGTGCGGTGGGCCGGTCACAGATGACCTATAGTGCCTGCGTCGCGGGCAAGGCGCGCGGTGCGTGGCTTGAGTGTGACGAGCATACCCCCGTGCTCAACGTGGACCAGCTCGTGCGCCTGGAGGACGACACGCCCTTTGAGTGGGGCAGCGTCTGGCTGCCTGCCAATCGATGCGTGCTAAGCAACGAGGTCAAAAGGGGCTAGCCCTTTTGCGATCTTGTACGTACGGGGAAATGGTGGCGTTGTGGCATGCGCGCAAGTTATTATCTATAATCGCAACCTACGACCTTAAAAGAAACCAAAAAAGGAGTCCAAACAATGAACTCTCGCATTCGATCCATCCTCTCGGTCCTTCTTGCCGTAATGCTCGTTCTTGGCTCGCTCTCGCTCACCGCATGTGGTGGCGGAGGCGGCGACGAGCAGGACAACTGCTATGGCGAGGACATGCCCGTTATTAACGAGTAGACCGAGTAGGAGCTACGCGATGCAAGGCCATGGTTTTATTGAGGGCGTGAGGCAGTGCGCGCTGGCCAACGCCCAACGAATCGCATTCCAAAACAGCAACGGGGAGTCGCTCACCTACGGCGAGCTTCAGCAACGCTCGGATGCCTTGGCGTGCTGGCTCGTGGAATCGGGCAATTTGCCGGATGGTATGCCGGTGGTGCTCTATGGCCACAAGTCGCCATACATGCTGGTGTGCATGCTGGCCTGCGCAAAGGCAGGACATGCCTATGCTCCCATCGACATAGTGTATCCTGCC
>JAUMWL010000154.1 GCA_030529665.1 Coriobacteriales bacterium | reverse complement strand
GGTCTCAACTGGGGTTTTGTGCTCTCACAAAAATCTTGTGCACACTATTTTGGGAAAATACTTCGCAATAGTGCACCCGGATGTCAAGGTGCGTATGCGTGGCACCATTCTTGGCGTCGCAATCCTCAGCCAATCGCTTCTTTACGCCAAAAGATGTACACGACCCTATCTTCACAATTTTTATGGTTCGTTTCGGTCGTGTTACGAGTAATATGGAAGCGTATGCCAAAAAAACCGCACTGGACGCGTAACACTTTTGGGGAGGATATGGGACGCTTTGGGGTTGGTGCGTTGTTGCCGCGGCGCTCGGTGGAGCTTCGCGGCGTACACATTCCGCACAACAAGAGAACGGCAGAGATGCACACCACGTGTATGCCCCTGCCAAGTCAGATAATACTGCCCATGCAACAGCACGTGGGAGCGGCGTGTGAGCCGCAGGTAAAGCGCAGGGCCCATGTGGATGTGGGCACCTTGGTGGGACATAGCGACGCTCGAATGTCGGCAGACATCTTTTCGCCCGTATCGGGCACCGTTAAGGACGTACGCCCCATTCATTATTCCAACGGCTGGTCCGACACGGCCGTGGTAATAGAGCCCAACGGCGAGCAGAGCACAGACGAGTCGGTAGTGCGTCCCACGATCACCGACTATAAGAGCCTCGTCGAGGCCGTCCGCCACAGCGGTATTGTGGGACTCGGCGGGGCCGGCTTTCCCACGTGGCTCAAGATGGACTCCGACCTTTCCAACATAGACACCTGGTTGGTAAACGGCGCGGAGTGCGAGCCGTACCTTAGCAGCGACTATCGCGAGATGGTGGAGTATCCCAGCACCATAATCCAAGCCATCCAGACCTGCCTGGACCTCTCGGGTGTTCCCCGCTCGCTCATATGCATAGAGGACAACAAGCCCAAGGCAATACAGCTTCTTCGCGAGGCGGCTGCCGACGACGACCGAATTGATGTGTTCGTGCTCCCGGCAAGGTATCCCCAAGGCGCAAGTCGCGTAATCCTGCGCAACGTTACGGGTCGCTCCGTTCCCCGTGGCGGCCACCTCACCGATGTAGGGGCACTTCTCTTTAACGTGACCACCATGTCCCAGATAGGCAAGTTCTTGGAAGACGGCATGCCTCTTACCAAGCGCCGCATTACCGTTATGGGCGACATCGTCCAGAAACCCCGGAACCTTGAGGTGTATATCGGCACGCCGGTGGGGGAGATCTTGGATTATTGCGGCCTTACGGACGCCCCGCACAAAGTGGTGATTGGCGGTCCCATGATGGGCGTCACCCAGGTGGAGCTCAACAGCCCCATCGTGCGACAGAACAGCGGTCTGCTCGCATTTGGCGAAGGCGCGGAGAAGGTCCCCGCAACCACGGCCTGCATTCGCTGCGACGCCTGCATAGACTCGTGCCCCATCCACCTTGCGCCAATAAGCATCCAAAAGGCGTTCCAGCGCGACGACGTCTTAGCACTCAACAAGCTCATGGCCGACCTGTGCGTGGAGTGCGGCACGTGCTCATACGTGTGTCCGGCCAAGCAGCCGCTTGCACAGTCCGTACGTCTGGCGCGAGCGCGCCTGAGGGCCGAGCAGCGCAAGGCAAGGAAGAAGGGCTAACATGCAAAACGAACCAAACCAGCCTCTCGTATTGCTGGCCGCCCCGCAGATCACGAGTCCCGTTACCACGCAGAGCATCATGCGCAACGTGCTCATTGCGCTGGCGCCAACGCTTTTGGCCTCCGTCCTTCTGTTTGGTCTGCCCGCCCTGTTGGTGGTCACAACTGCCGTGGTGTCGTGCGTGGGGTTTGAGTGGCTGTGGTGCCGTCTGCGCAAGACGCCCAACACCATTGGCGACCTCTCCGCAGCCGTAACGGGCGTGCTGCTGGCGTTCAACGTGCCGTCCACCATACCGCTCTATATGGTGGTCATTGGCTCGTTTGTTGCCATTATCCTTACCAAGGAGCTATTTGGCGGTATTGGACGCAACTTTGCCAATCCCGCCATCGTCGCTCGCATCTTTCTTGCGGTCGCCTTTCCCGTGGCCATGACCACCTTTGTGCCCCCAACCGTAGCCCTGTCTCCCGTGGACGTGGTCAGCTCGGCGACGCCGCTCGCTCCCGGCGCTTCTTCGCTCTCTATTCTGGAGCTGCTTATGGGAACCCACATGGGCGTGCTGGGCGAGACGGGCTCGATTACGATTCTTATAGGCCTGGTATACCTGCTGGTAACCCACGTTATTACGTGGCACATTCCGTTTGCCTACGTTGCCACGGTGGCCGTTCTAAGCGCGCTTACGGGCCACCACCCGCTGAGCCAGGTGCTCAGTGGCGGCCTTCTACTTGGCGCGGTGTTTATGGCCACCGACTACACCACCTCTCCCGCCACAAAAAAGGGCAAGCTCGTCTTTGCCGTGGGGTGTGGCCTCATAACGTGCCTCATCCGCTTTTGGGGCAACCTCAACGAGGGCGTTGCCTACTCCATTCTGTTTATGAACCTGCTTGTGCCTTACATAAACATGCTCACGCCCAACACGCCTGTGGGCGGGGAGCGGCCAAGGCGCTTCTTTAGGAAGGAGAAGGTCGATGATTAGGGGACAGATCGACGGCCAGCCCCTCTCCCTGCGTCCCGTTATTGTGCTGGTAACCATATGCGTTGTGGAGGGCCTGCTGTTGGGAATGGTGCACGGCATTACGGCGCCAGTTGCCCAGCAAAACGCCGACAAGCGTGCGATGGAGGCATACATGGCGCTCGTTCCAGACGCGGAATCGTTCCAAAAGCTGGAGTGCAATACGCCAGGGTGCACGGACGCCCTCAAGGCCCTCGACGAATCCGACAACGTGGTTGGCTACGTAATCGTCGCGGAGTCCAAGGGCTACGGTGGCCCCGTTCCCGTCTCGGTGGCGTTTGACGCCACCGGGCACGTTGCCAACATTATGGTTATGAGCAACAGCGAGACGCCCGGCCTGGGTACGAGGGTCGCCAACGATTCGTACATAGGCCAGTACGTTGGTCTTGAGGCGGCACCGGTGGATGCCGACTCCATCGACATGATAAGCGGAGCCACCATTTCTTCGAAGGCTGCCCTCGCCGCCTTCAACATTGCGGTGCAGGCATACGAGGAGGTGCAATAATGGCGACGGCTGGATCAACAGATATGAGCAAGCACAAGTCTCCTTGGGAGGTCTTCTCGCGCGGCCTTTTGGACGAGAACCCCGCGCTTCGCCAGATGCTGGGACTTTGCCCCACCCTTGCGGTTACCACGGCGGTGTTTAACGGCCTTGGCATGGGCCTGGCCACCACGTTTGTGCTGGTCTGCTCCGAGGTGGTGGTCTCGCTTCTGCGTAGGTTCATTCCATCCGAGGTGCGCATACCGGCCTACATCACCATTATTGCGACCTTCGTCACCGTTACCATGATGCTTACGGAGGCGTTTTTGCCCGACCTCAACGATGCGTTGGGAATCTACCTGCCCCTCATTGTGGTCAACTGCATCGTGCTCGGTCGTGCGGAGATGTTTGCCTCCAAGCGCCGTCCCAGCATGGCCGCGCTCGACGGTCTTGGCATGGGAGCGGGATTTACCATTGCCCTGGTGCTCATGTCTGCCGTCCGCGAGCTTTTGGGTGCCGGCACGCTCCTTGGCGTTAGGGTTCTGCCTTCCTTTGTTGAGCCCATGCTCATTATGGTTACCCCAGCTGGCGGCTTTGCCGTGCTCGGCTTCCTCATCGCGGCATCGGTCTGGCTCGAGCAACGGGGCAAGGACAACAAACAGGATGTGCAGGAGGGACCTTCCCACAGCCTTTGCGCCGCGTGTCCGCTAGATTGCGGGCTCAACGATCCCGAGGATGAGGCGTGCGCCAAGGATGAGCTAGTGAGCAGACTCGAGGAAGCCGTTGCAGCGGCAGACCTCAAGGGCGAAGGGCGTGAGTAACAATGGCACAGTATGCGTCCATATTGTTTAGCATGATTCTGGTCAATAACTTTGTGCTTGTTAAGTTCTTGGGCATCTGCCCCTTTCTTGGCGTGTCAAAGAAGTTCGACTCCGCCGTGGGCATGGGAGCCGCCGTTACGCTGGTTATGATACTGGCCATTGCGGTAACGTGGCCAATCCAGCAGCTGCTCAACGCCCAAGGGCTGGAGTACCTTCAGACCATCGTGTTCATCCTGGTCATCGCCACGCTGGTGCAGCTTTTGGAGATGGTCATAAAGCGCTTCATTCCTGCGCTGTACGAGGCGCTGGGTGTGTTCTTGCCGCTCATCACCACCAACTGCTCCGTGCTGGGCGTTGCCATTTTGGTGGTGGACGAGGGCTACGACTATCCTCAGGCGCTGGTGGCCGGCCTTGGTGCGGGACTGGGGTTCCTCTTGGCCATGGTGCTGTTTAGCGGCGTGCGCAGCCGATTGGAAGAAGCGGAACCGCCCGAGGTGTTTCGCGGCACGCCCATAACCCTCATTGCCGCAGCCATAACGGCCATGAGCTTTATGGGGTTCTCGGGTGTCATTGACCATCTGTTTGGAGCATAGGGAGGCGCCATGGAGTCCTTACTGTACACGGTGGCGATCATCGCAGGCATTGGGCTTGTGGGAGCCGTAATTCTGGTAATAGCCTCCAAGGTGTTTGCCGTTCAAGAAGACCAGCGGCTGGAGGACTTGGTCGCCATGCTGCCCGGCGCCAACTGCGGATCGTGTGGGTATCCGGGTTGTGAGGGCTATGCCAAGGCCATGCTGGGAGGCGCCGCATGCAACTCCTGCGGCCCGGGTGGTCCCGAGACAGCCGCAAAGATCGCCGCATACCTGGGCGTGGACGCCGGCAACGTGGTGGTAAAGCGTGCCATAGTCGCTTGTCGCGGCACCGAGGACCGCATCGTGCTCAAGGAGCGCGAGGGCTACGTTGGTGACAAGAGCTGTCGTGTGTATTCCACCATGGGACACCTGTCCGATGGATGCACCGACGGCTGCATTGGATTTGGTGACTGCAAGAGCGCTTGCCCGTACGGGGCAATCTCGCTCAACAAGAACCATGTGGCGGTAGTCGATCCCGCCGTATGCATTGGCTGCGGTCTGTGCACCACCATCTGCCCCCGTCACCTCATCAGCCTGCAAGAGAAGAGCGACGTGGAGGAAGTCTCGTTCGTCCTGTGCCACAATACCCTTATGGGCAAGCGCGCCAAGGATGCCTGCGCCAACACGTGCATAGGCTGCCGACGCTGCGTGAGGGTTTGTCCACAAAAGTGCATAACGGTGGAGAACAACGTGGCGCGCATCGACATCTCCAAGTGCATTGGCTGCAAGGCCTGCATGAACGTGTGCCCAGAAGGCGCCATCTACCCGCTTGCCTGGGTGCCCAAGGACGAGCGCTAAGCCCGAAAGCCCTGCGCAGTTCCGCAGGAGGGGGGACAGGCTGTGTAGTGCCGCGCGCAGTTCCGCAGCGAAGCGAGGACTGTCTGAGCACGGCACCACACAGCCTGTCCCCGCACACCTGAGGACACTCTGAGCACGACTCGCAATCTGCCCATGTTGTAGACACTTGGGTATTTTGCGGCAGGCGTGGTCGCGCGTCATATACTGCTGCATGGAACAAAAGAGGCGTCGGAAAGGAATCGGAGCATGTCCATTAGAGCAAGCATGGCAATTGCGGTTTGCAAGGCGACTCATGGCGTTATGAGGCTTCTGGGTCGTACGGCGCGAGCGCTTCCGGGCATGATTGCCCTCAAGATAGACCCAAAAATCATCCAAAAGCTTTCCAAGGGTCACAACACCATAGTGATCAGCGGTACCAACGGCAAGACCACCACCACCCACATTGTGCAGCAGGCCGTAATAAACACTTATGGCACAGCTGCCTACGACCCGTCGTCCACCAACCTGGAGCAGGGCATCGCCACCACGCTGTGCCTTGACAGCTCGCTCAAGGGCGTTCGCGCGAGCGACTGGGCGGTAATAGAGTGCGACGAGGGAGCGACCAAGTTCATCTTGCCCGACACGCTACCCAAGGTGCTCGTAGTCACCAACTTGTATCGCGACCAGGTTGACCGTTACACCAGCTGGACCACCGCGCGCGACTACATCATCACGGCCGCACGAACTTCTCCCAACACGGTGCTGGTGCTCGACGCGGACTGCCAGGTTACCGCCTCCATCGCCAGTGCCGTAAACAACCGTGTGGTGTGGTTTGGCGTTGAGTGTCCCGTGTACGACGAGGGCATCGCGGACTTTGACGAGTCCGTCTGCTGCGTGGAGTGCGGGGCAGAGCTTACCTTTAGGAGTCGCACCTTTGCGCACTTGGGCGACTATGTGTGTCCCAACTGCGGTCGCTTGCACCATGTGCCCGACATCGCGTGCACGGGCATTGCGAATCGCCGCGAGAAGAGCTGCACGCTCACGCTTCGCATACACGGAGAAGAGCATGTGGTGGATGCCAACGTGCGTGCCGGATACGACGTGTACAACGCAGTTGCCGCCGTGGCGGGCCTGCTCACTGCGGGCATGAAGCAACAAGACGCGTTCCAGGCGCTTGCCCACTTCACTCACGCCGCTCATCGCTTCGAGATCTTTGACGTGGACGGCACGCCCACGCGCCTGTTGCTTATGAAGAACAC
>JAUMWL010000305.1 GCA_030529665.1 Coriobacteriales bacterium | reverse complement strand
CGAGCTGTGTGGCCCGCGAGCCCGAAAGCGTGCTGTGATTGCAAGCGATGTGGCCGGTCCACCCACACAGCTCGCGATTACAGCACACATCGCCGGAAACGACCCACACAGCTCCAAAAGTCAGCACGCAAGTCCGAGGGGCACCCACACTGCTCGCAAACACAGCACGTGCGCGACACAAGCCCCGTCCCCGCTGTCCCTCACTCCTCCGTCTTCCACCAAGGTTTGCTATGCGCAAAGTCCGCAAGCGGAAACAGAAGGTTGCGCTCCTCGCCTGGCAGTGCCCTTGTCGCGAGCGAGAAGAGCGTGGATTCCCAAGACGATAGGGGCTTGCCATATACCAGACCTTTGAGTCCCTGCGCCTGCACGTTGTCCATTGCCGTCTGCACGTCGTCTTCAGACAACGGCCATGCAGCGCGTGACGTGGCAGTGCGGGAGTCCACCCCAAGCTCCTCTTCGATTGCCGCCAGCGAGACGTCGTTATAGAAGATGCCCTTTATGAGTGCCGTGTAGCCAAGCACTTGGTCCTTGGGCAGGCTGTCGGCGGGGCGAATCTCAACGAACCGCTTTAGGCGAACGTCGGGCCAGAACATGGAGATCAGGTGCTCCACGTCCGCGCCGGAAAGCGGCGCGTCTGCGTATGCTTCCGACGCCGGTGCCATGAAAAACTGCCGGAGGCGCGGGCCGTGCGGGTCGTTCGCGGGAGGACGGGTGACGAATATGGGCGGTGTGCGCAGCAGCCATGCCGCGTACGTCTTGAATCCGAAGCCCTCCTCAAAAACGCCGGGAACCGTTCCGCAGCGCAGGTTGTCAACCTCGCGCCATAGCTGGAGGCGCCGGATGGGGATGTGGTTTGGCTGGGCCTCGTAGACGGGGGTGTTGTCGGCGATTGCTGCGAGGATGGGGGCAAGCGCGCTGGCTACGCGCATCTTGCGTACGGCGTCCGCCTCGCTGCAGAAGTCCACCGATACCTGCGTGGATGCGGAGGCGCGCATCATGTGGTCGCCGTGGCTGCCAATCGTGGCAAAGTAGTTGTCCATGAAGTCGTAACGCTTCTTTGGTATGAGTGTGAGCTCCTGTGCCCTGCGGGTGGGATGGTAACCCTTGGCAACCAGCTGGGCTCCGTTTGCTTCCAAAAAGCAGTCTGTCCTCTTGCGAAAGCTGCCATACGAGCGCGCCACGTCTTCCAGGTTCCGGTACGGTGCGGCGGACAGCTCGAGCTGCGCGGCTGGCTCGAGGGTAACCGAGCCCTCCTTGCCCATGAGTCCCAGCAGGTCGCGATAGGCGTTAAAGGTTTGCTGGGGATACCACTTGGAGAGGTACACCATTACGTCGCGTACCCCCACGCGGTCCTTGGTGGGTTCGTATGCGATGGGGTTGCCGTCCTCGGCAACCACGTGGTGCTCGACCTCTACACCAAGCCTGCCCACATCCACTGGCTGCTTCGTCCCAGACTCAAAGAACGCAACCAGCCTTTGGAGGTTTTCCCTATCGATTTCAGGATTCGAACCTATCTGCTTTACCGATAACATAGATACCTCCATTAACAATATATCGATGAATTGATAGGAGAGTCTACAGCTCGAAAGCATGGGGGTCAATACGACTCGCTATGCGCTTTTCCGAACGTTTGCTATCGTGATGGCGGTCAGTGGGGACAAAACCGCACAAAGTAGCGGTTCTCTCGCGTGCGGTGAGGGTGTACGTGCGGCTGGATGCGTGCTGACTTTGCGAGCTGTGTGGGTGGCGTACCCGGAAGCGTGCTGTGATTGCGAGCAGTG
>JAUMWL010000153.1 GCA_030529665.1 Coriobacteriales bacterium | reverse complement strand
GCGTTGCCCCCGATTGCTATATACTCACTCTACGGGGCTGCAGTTGCCCCGAGAAGGACAGTCGCCTAGAGACGGAGACACCATGCGCATTAATCTGTTTGACGAGATTCCGCGTATTGAGGGGGACGGCATCGTTTTGCGGCGCCTGACCAATGCAGACGTTTCCGCGCTCAACGAGCTGGTAAGCAGCCCACGGGTGTATAGATACCTTCCTACGTATCTCTTTGAGAAGCAGTTTGACGACCAGCACCAGATGATAAAAGAGCTCTATGACACTTGGTTTGCCGCAAAGGAATCGATCATCTTGGGGGTGGAGGTACGCGGCGACGGGGGCATCTGCGGTCTGGCGGAGTTCTATGGCCTTCGCGAGGAAATCCACAAGATAAGTGTGGGCTATCGCTTTTTGGAGCGGAGCTGGGGTCGCGGCGTGGCGACCCAGACCGTACACCTTATGGTGGACTACCTGTACACAAAGACCACCATAGAAGTGATAACCGCAAGCACCATGGTGCAAAACGAAGCGTCCGCTCGCGTGCTGCAAAAGAACGACTTTATCCGCACCGCACGGGCGGTAGAGGAGGACTGGGGCTACGACACCCCCACCATCGCTGACAAGTGGTTCTGCTAACGCACAGCTCACGGCGCTAGAAATCGAGCTCCTCGGTAAGGAGGTACTCAACAAAGCGGCTCGAGGTAAAGGCCGCAAACGCCTGGTATTGGTCGTTCTTCTCGCTATTGGCGTAGTCGCAGATGCTCTTTACCACAAGCGCCTTTGGCCTGGGCTCGCTTGCTTTGTTGGCCGCAAGAAAGACGCTGTAAGACTCCATGTCAAGCCCCACGGTGGTGGGCAAGAGGGCACGAACGCGTTTGTCTACCACGCTTTCGTTTGCCATGACCGACGTTCCGCATGCCAAAGGTCCTGTCTCCAGGTGAAACTCGCATGCCCCCGGCTCGCACAGGCGATGCACCAAGCTTCTGAGCTCGGGGTCGAGGCTTATGGAATGCGGCCGCGGCAAGAAGCCAACATCGCCAAAGCGAATCTCGGACTCGTTGGGTCCCACTACCTTGCCCGTTGAGTAGTCCCACACAACGTCGGGAACCAAGACGTCGCCATAGATCTGCTTGCCCACTTCGCCAATTCCCGCAGCAATGCCGCACATAATGAGGTAGCGCGGGCGAAAGGTGAGTATGACCTTTGTGGCCAATGCCGAGGCTGCTGCCATGCCCATCATGTCCTGCTGGCACGTGATGACCCTCTGGCTCCTATTGTGCTTGTCCGCAAAGGTCGCCTTGTGATACTTCTGTCGGTCTCCTGGCACGCGAAAAAAGTTCCAGTCACCGTCAAATGTTTGCCTGAGGCTCCTGGTCTCGGTCTCAACGGCCGTGCATATTACGGCCGCGCATCCGTATCCGTCTTTGTCAAACTCGTCGCGTGCAAGCATGCGTCTCCTTTGGTTGTGGTTGGGTTCAGATTACCGTAACACAGTTTACGACCCTTTTGCGGTGTCGGCTTATGAGAGAATGTAGGGGGAAACAGGTTGGCAAAACGACTTCACGGAAGCGGCGGATACATGAGATCAAGCGTGCAAAAAGAAACGTTCTTGCTCCAAGACGAGGGAATAGACGAGCTTTCGGAGTGGATTGGCCAAAAGCTTAAAGGCGCTGCCGTAGATAAGCAGGGCCGTTTGCGCGCCCGCCTCTTTGCGGAGGAGGTCCTGCTGCGCATGCAAAGCCATCTGGACAAGAACACCGAGGTGTCGGTTACCCTCGACATGCGACTCAAGCATACACGCCGTCCTCGACTGACATTCGAGATGGTGGGCGACCCATATAACCCGTTGGGCGGCTTGGAAGGTGATATGGGCGATTGGGATAGCACCTTGCGTGCCGCGATTGGCCTCACGCCGCTGTATGGCTATGAGTATGGAAGAAACGTCATAAAGTTCCACGTCCCTCACTCTGGCTTGAACTCGGTGCTCCTCATTGTCTTCTCAATACTGATTGGCCTGCTCCTGGGCATTTTTGGCGCCTGGGTCATTCCGGACTCCATGCGGCAGGCGTTTGCCAACGGCCTGCTTACGCCAACCTACGACATGTGGGTCAGGCTGCTCAACGCGCTCTCGGGTCCGGTGGTCTTCCTCACGGTGATTACGACCATGATCAACACGCAAGGCATCATACGCCGGGGTGGAAACAGCGCGTTAGTTATTGTCCGCTACTTTGTGATCAGCATCCTGGACGTGCTCGTTGCGGTGCTGTGCATTGTTCGCTTTCGCACCATTGGGCGCATGCCCTCCGTCATAAACATCGAGCTGCTGCATACGTTTGGTGGCTCCATCTCCAAAATTATTCCCAGCAACGTGTTTGATCCGTTTATTGAGTCAAACACGGTGCAGCTGCTCTTTTTGGCATTTGTCTTGGGATACGTGCTCATTAGGATGGGAGGGCAGGCGCATGCGCTAAAGGAGGTCATTCGAGAATCCAACATGCTGGGCCTGCGTCTTGCGGGATGGATGAGCAAGCTCGTCCCCATCTTTGTTGGCGCGTTCCTATGCCTGGAGCTATGGCGCGGCCAGACCGTGTTGCTCAAGGGCCTGTGGAGGCCGTTGCTCGTTGCCGTGGCGATTTCTCTGGGCATTTTGTCTGTGTTCATTATTGGCCTCGCCCGAAGGACGCACGTGTCGGTAATCGAAATAACAAAAAAGCTGTTGCCTCCCTTTATTACGGCCCTAAGAACAGGTTCTTTGGACGAGTCCTATGCCGAGTCCCTTACCTGCTGCACGCACGCCTTGGGAGTCGATGCCGCCTATGCCAAGGAGGCTCTGCCACAGGGGCTGGTATTGTACATGCCCATCAGCGCCGTTGGAACGGCCGTGTTCACCCTCTTTGCGGCATACGTGTTCAATTTGCAGGTGGACTTGCTGTGGTATGTCTTGGTCATCGTAATGGTGGTCGTCGTGTTTGTGGCGACCCCTCCCGTCCCAGGCGCAAACCTGCTTGCGTACGTGGTGCTCTTTTCGACCTTGGGCGTCTCTGAGGACGTTCTTCTGGACGCCATGACCTTCGACATTGTGTTTGGCATCTTTGCCGGTGCCGCAAACCAGGCGTTGCTCCATATAGAAATGTATTATCAGGCGGCGCGCTTTGGCCTTTTGGACAAGGACAGTATTCGCAGCTCCTCCAGCTAGCACGATTTGGCGTCGCCCGAAGCGGCAACGTAAGCTATACTTGCCCCTACGTTGTTCAATACAAAGGAGGAATGACCATGTCTGATGCAGAGGCAATTGCCTATGGCAGCATTTTAATGGGGGCGATGTCCCTTATTCTGGTTCTTGGGTTTGCGTATTGGCTCATAACGGTCATCTCTCACTGGCGCTTGTTTACCAAGGCCGGCGAGAAGGGCTGGAAGTCGCTTATACCCGTGTACACGGACTACACGCTCTTTAAGCTGGTTTGGAACACCAAGGGATTCTGGATTTGGTTTGGCTCCGGTGTGGTTACGGCGGCCGTGTCTATGCTGACCACCCAGTACGTTATGGTGGAGGGGCAGCTTACGAGCGTCGCCACGGGTAACATTGTTACCACGGCCATCTCGTTTGTGGCCTCCATCGTTTCGCTCATCTGGTCGGCCATGATGTGCTTGCGCATGGCGATCGCCTACGGAAAGAAGCCCTCGTTTGGCATCGGCCTATTCTTGCTGCCCTTTATCTTTAAGCCCATCCTGGCCTTTGGCTCCGGCGAGTACCAAGGCCCGCAGGCCTAACAAGAAAAGAGCAGAAAGGGGTTACCCCTTTCTGCTCATGGCCGTTAGCTGATTTCGGTCCACGTGTGACCGCACTTGTTGCAGTACCACACCTTAACCGTGCGGCCAAGGTTGTCGCGGTAGGTGTCCTTGCACACCACGTCCTCGCTGCCGCACTGCGGGCAATCGGGCTCCAAGAGCCACTCGTCCAAGCCGTTGCCGCCAATGATGTCGTTTGCCATGGTCGCGTCCTTTCGTCGAGGCTTGCGTCGCTTGCTATTGCATAGTTCCAATGGTACCCAAATCAAGGGCACGATTGCATGCCACGAGTGCATTGTTCCCCGGTCGGCGGGGGTCTTCCGGTCGTTCGGGCAGTATCCACACGTGTTGGAACTCATGCGCAAACGCCTCCTTGGTGCGGTTGAGGACCTCGGCCCGTCGCCCCACCAGAGGCGTTCGCACGTTGCCAATGTACACCCCATCCTCGTGCAGGTGGCGCCGGATCTGGGCCGCACCTTCGCGCGTGTCCATCTTTCCCAGCGGGCGGTTGCCGCCAAACGCGTCGTTGACAATGAGGTCGAACTTCTCCTCGCGCGACAGCAAATAATCCCAAGCGTCGGCGCACACCAGCTTGAGCCTGCCGGTGCGCTTGGTGTCAAAGTCTGCCACGAGCTTATCCAAGAACAGGCGCTCCTGCGCGATGGCGGTAATCCTTGGGTCTATCTCCACGGTGGCACACGCAAAGTCGGGGCGGTAGGCAACCAGCCACTTGGGAAACGAATAGCCGCCTCCTCCCATTACCAGCGCGCGTCGTGGCGGCCTTGGTACCTGCCCTGTCTCCGTTGCGTGATTTGCCGCTCGCAGCGGCCACGCCGCGTGGACCACGTGCGCCCACGAGCGGTGATACTCGCACACGGGGTCCCACAGCAGATCGTCGTCCACGTAGCACACGCTCTGAAAGGTGCCGTTTACGTTGAGCAGCCGCACGGTGGTGCCGTCGGCATCGGCCGAGTCAAACACCATGGCTGCCCCAAAGCGCGTGCGCCAGGTAAACCACACGCCGCGCCATGCCAGAACGCGCGGAAGCAACAGCCGTATGGCAAGGCCTATGGCCGCTCCGGCCACGCTCAGGAGCAAAAAGGTTGCAAAGAAGCTCGAGCCCATGCGGCCTCCTATTGGTATGGCTGGAATCGTGGACTTGTCCATAGTAGCGCTTGGAGTGGCACGCCGTTTCCGGGAAAGCGTGTGCCACTGCGGTGGCACAGCAAGGGCAATCCGCACGCTTCAATCCGCACGCGCGTTTAAATTGATTGTGTGTTGCGAAAAACCTTGGCGCGGCTCGGTTATACTAAGCTGTGCTACATGGCGCAGGAGGACTGTGCATTCGTGAGTCAATAGGAGGCTTTAATGATTTTTGGACTCGGCACACCTGAAATACTGGTTATCCTCGTGGTCGTACTCGTTATCTTTGGGCCAAAGAACCTTCCCAAGCTTGGCTCGGCTCTGGGCAAGACGGTAAAGAACGTCCGCGAGGGCATGGAAGGCGAAGAGAGCGACAAAGACGAGGACGACAAGAGCGAGAAGGACGAGGACTCCGAGTAGTCGGACTATAAGGTAGGTAAAGGCACACGTGGCCTTGGAATGATGGGGTGAGCATGGCTGCCAACACGCAAACCATTACTTCTGCGGGACGCAAGAAGTACGAAGAGGAACTCTATGCTCGCGAGCACGAGATTCGCGACGAGATTAACAAGCGACTCCAGGAGGCCCGAGAGTTCGGCGACCTTTCGGAGAACGCCGAGTACGATGCCGCCCGCGAGCAGCAGGCCGAGAACGAGTCCCGCATTGCCGAGCTCGTGCAGATTCTTGCCACGGCCGAGGTGGTTGAGACGGCCACCATGGACGAGCGCAACCTCGCGGCCGCCGTGGGCACGGAGGTAGAGCTTGAGGACGCCCAGGGCAAGCGCATCACGTTTGCGCTGGTGGGCACCACCGAGACCGACTCCTTGCTCAACCGCATCTCCAACGAGTCCCCTGCCGGCGAGGCGCTGGTGGGGTCTCACGTTGGCGACGAGGTGTCGTTTGTTACCCCGGCTGGCAAGGTGCGCAAGTATCGCGTGGTAGACATCCGCATTACCGAGAGGCACGAGGCCTAGACGCTGTAAGCAACCGCAAAAACGTCCCTAGGGAAATCAAGAGGTTGCCATTGGGGGACACACCTCGCTGAGGTATGTCCCCCAATGGCAACATGCTCGTATGGAACCAAGGAGAAAGCATGGCAGAGAGCACACCCGTAAACACAAACGACGAGCGCGCGATGCGTCGGGCAAAGCGCCAGGCGCTCATTGACGCCGGCGTGAACCCCTATCCCATATCGTCCACCATCAACACGTGCGTGTCCGAGCTGGCCACGACCTATGCCGAGCTTGAGGCCGGTGGCATTGGACCCGAGGACGAGGCCTACTACCTGGCCGGACGCATTCGCGGCAAGCGCGGCCATGGCAAGCTGTCGTTCATCGACCTAGAGGACAAGACCGGCCAGATTCAGCTGTTCTGCCGCATAAACAACATGGACCAGGCCACGTGGGACCTTATTGGCCAGCTAGACGTGGGCGACATCGTGGAGGCGCGCGGTACCATAATGCGCACCAAGCGCGGCGAGCTCTCGCTCATGGTGGCGGGCCTGCGTCTGCTCTCCAAGTCGCTGCGCCCCCTGCCCGAGAAGTTCCACGGGCTTTCGGACCGCGAGATGCGCTATCGCCAGCGCTACGTGGACCTTATCATGAATCCCGAGGTAAAGGACACGTTCGTAAAGCGCTCGCGCATAATCTCGGCTATTCGCCACTACATGGAGGAGCAGGGCTACCTGGAGGTGGAGACGCCCATCTTGCAGGAGACGCTGGGCGGCGCCAACGCACGCCCGTTTACCACGCATTTTAACGTGCTCGACCAGGACTGCTACCTGCG
>JAUMWL010000304.1 GCA_030529665.1 Coriobacteriales bacterium | reverse complement strand
AAGTCGTAGCCGGCATCCTTGAGGGCCTTGCCGCCGTCGAGGGC
Organism: Coriobacteriales bacterium; assembly: GCA_030529665.1. Taxonomy (GTDB): domain Bacteria; phylum Actinomycetota; class Coriobacteriia; order Coriobacteriales; family Atopobiaceae; genus RUG440. The sequence goes on along the minus strand of JAUMWL010000304.1, from coordinate 1,752 downwards.
TTCCTGCACACCAGCTTCGGAGAGGTCTACGTCGGTCCAACCGGTGAACAGGTTAGCCTTGTTCCACTCGGACTCGCCGTGACGGATAATAACGAGTTGCATAAGCTTGTCGTCGGCCATAGAGGTGTCCTTTCTCTAACTTGGCAGCCATTCTGCCCTAACGCTATAAGTATGCATTATGAGCGGCGGCTTGTCTTGTGCTTTTCCGTCAGTGGGAGAAGCGGGGCCGTTTCACGACATATCCCACCGCTCAACCACGAATCAACCCGTGCCGCAGCGCCATTCGTCGTGCGTTTTGGGCACTCTTCTTCCTTCTCGTTTCGGGTACGTGTCAATTCACGACAAACACAAAAGATGAAACAGCTACGAAACAACGATATGCCATGGTCTTACACGATTAACGACACGCCCGCCATGACTCCAGGAGGAGCAGATGAACAACGATAGAAACATCGACTTCGTGCTTCGTACGGTAGAGAAGCGCGACATTCGGTTCGTACGTCTGTGGTTTACCGACGTGCTTGGTAACCTTAAATCATTCGCCATCTCTCCAGCAGAACTGGAGGAGGCGTTTGACGAGGGCATTGGCTTTGACGGCTCGGCCGTTGCCGGCTTCGTTCCTCTTGAGGAATCCGACATGCTGGCCTTTCCCGACGCCGAGACGTTTCAGATCCTGCCGTGGCGTCCCAGCAACAGCGGTGTGGCGCGCATCTTCTGCGACGTGCGCACGCCCGACGGCCAGCCGTTTGCCGGCGACCCCCGCTCTTGTTTGAAGCGGCTCGTCCAAGAGGCGGACGCCAAGGGGTTCGTGCCCAACGTGGGTCCCAAGATGGAGTACTTCTACTTTGGTGACGACAAGGAGCCCACGCCTGTGGACCACGCGGGCTACTTTGACCTTACGCCCTACGACTCGGCACGCGACCTGCGTCGCTCCACCACGCTCACGCTCGAGAAGATGTCGATTCCGGTGCAGTATTCCTACCACTCCAACGCGCCGTCGCAAAACGGCATCGACCTGCGCTACTGCGAGGCGCTAAGCGCTGCGGACAACATAATGACCGCCCGCCTGGTAATAAAGCAGGAGGCCAACGCCCAGGGACTGTTTGCATCATTTATGCCCAAGCCTTTGGCCAACTGCTCCGGTTCGGGCATGTTTGTGTGCGAGTCGCTCTTTAACCAGGACGGCGAGAACCTCTTTTGGGGTACGGAGGACTACCACCTCTCCAAGCTGGCTCACCACTACATCGCCGGCATCCTGCGCTACGCGCCCGAGTTCACGCTGGTCACCAACCCCACAGTCAACTCGTACAAGCGCCTTCTGCCCAATGGCGAGGTGCCGGTGTATACCACATGGGGTCGCAAGAACCGCTCGGCGCTGGTGCGCATCCCTGCCCACAAGCCGGGTAAGCACCTCAGTGCGCGCATCGAGCTGCGCAATCCCGATCCCACGGCAAACCCGTACCTCATGCTGGCGGTCACCATTGCGGCAGGCCTCAAGGGCATCGAGGACGAGCTGCCGCTGCCCGTTGAGTACACGGGCAAGGACGTAACCGACGCACACATGGTTGCCATGGGTCGCAAGCATTTGCCGCGCACGCTGGGAGAGGCCATCGAGGCGTTTGAGGAGAGCGAGCTCATGCGCCAGACGCTGGGCGACCACATTTGCGACTACCTGGTGGCCGAGAAGCGCATCGAGTGGAACGACTACTGCATGAGCATCACCGACTGGGAGAAGCGCCACTACTACGCCGG
>JAUMWL010000152.1:4237-6793 GCA_030529665.1 Coriobacteriales bacterium | reverse complement strand
TTACGGGAATGGCCGACAGCCTCTCATCAACCTGCATCTGGACCAACACTTCCCAGCCCGTCATGTTGGGCATATACAGGTCAAGCATCAAAAGTGCAATTTCGTCCTCATGGCGTTTGAGCATTTGGAGCGCTCCGACGCATGGCCGATACGGTTCTCTGCCGAGATGCTCTGGTCAAAGTCCGCGTGCAGGCGCACCTCGGCGTACTTTGCCTGCTCTTCGATGTCGAGAAATTCCAAATACAGCCACAAGGGTAAAGATATCGCAGAGCGTAAAGTCGAGCCGGGAGAGGTTTACGGACACTGGGATCGGCGTCTCCCCCTTTACAATCGAGCTCCTAATCTGCGCGCAAACCTGACGGAGAATTGCGGTGTCGAGAAGGTGGATAAGCCCCTCCCGTTCCAACACGGGTATGAACTCATCTGGGTAGATCATCCCAAGCTCCGGGTCGATCCAGCGCGCAAGTGCCTCAAAGCTGCACAGCTGCCTCGTGGACGTTCGGATAACCGGTTGATAGAATGCCTGGATCTCGTGATACTCGATTGCCTTCTCGTAGTTTTGCATGACGAACGCCTCGAGGTCTCTGCCCATGGAGCACCCTCCTTCATTCCGGTCCGATTTGCCAGCAGGACATGCTTATTATACGTGACGACGGGGACAAGGGGGATGGGGACGTTCCCACATCTGACGCAGCGTCACGCGTCTCGTTCGTACGTCCTGGCCCTATTCTGTATTGCAGTCGTTAACAACAAATTATATTATTGTATATGCGTTTAAACAAAACTATTTTTACTGTTAAAAGGACACAAGATGGTCACACGCACACCCATACCCGTTCGCCGTGCCCAGCGCGAGATTGCAAACAACCTGAGCCTCGCCCGCCGCCAACAGCGCGTTACGGTAGAGCTGCTTGCCGACAGGGCGGGCATCTCGGTCCCAACGCTGCGACGACTTCTTAACGAAGGGGCTGGGTCATTGGAGAACTACTTGCGCGTGGCGAGCATCCTCGGCCTGCTGGACGGGGCGGTAAAGGCCACGGACCCGCTCAACACCCCGATGGGGCGCCTGCGCGCGGACGAGGACACCCCCCAACGCGTGCGGAGGTAGCAACATGGAGCTAGAGGTAACGGTCCAGCTGGGCGGCGAGGACGTGCCTTGCGGCCGCCTGTACACCAACGTGCGCCGGGGACACCAGAGCGCGAGCTTCACATACGCCCGGTCGTACCTCCTTCGCAACGATGCCTTCGAACTATCCCCTGACCTCCCGCTCGGCGAAGCCACGATCCACACCGTGGGCGTGTCGCTCTTTCGGGCGTTCGGGGACTGCATGCCCGACCGCTGGGGCCGAAACCTCATGCTACGCGCGGAGCGCAACGCGGCCCGGGCGGAGAGAAGAGCCGCGCGGTCTCTGTGGGAGGGCGACTACCTCGCGGGCGTAAGCGACGTCGCAAGGCAAGGCGCCCTGCGTGTGTGGAAGGGCGACGTGGCTCTCTCCCCCAACGAGGCAGGCGTCCCGCGCGAGATGGACCTGCCACGCCTGCTCGCTCAGGCAGACCTCGCTGCGCGCGACATGGACGCGGACGTGCGCGACCTGCTAAGAGCGGGCTCGTCGCTGGGCGGGGCACGACCAAAGGCAACGGTCGTGGGTGAGCATGACACCCTGTACATCGCGAAGCTCCCGAAAGCCGACGAGGGAGCGCTGGAGGACGTCTGCGCATGGGAGCATGTCGCGCTCACGCTCGCAGGGCGTTGCGGAATTGCGGTACCGAGCACGAGGCTGCTGCGCTTGCCCGGCAAGGAGTCGGGCCGCGCACTGCTCCTTCTTAAGCGTTTCGACCGCGTCGGCGCGACGCGCGTCCCATATCTCAGTGGGATGTCCGCCATCCAGGGAGCTGACGGAGGCGAGTACTCCTATCTGGAACTCGTTGACTTCCTCGAGCGTTGCGGTGCGCGGCCCTCCGAGGACATCCGCCAGCTGTGGCTTCGGCTGCTGTACTCGTGCGCCATCGGCAACACCGACGACCACATGCGCAACCACGGGTTTCTTCGCGAGAATGAGGGGTGGGCGCTCTGCCCGGCGTTTGACGTTAACCCAACGGAGGGGGACGGCGAGAAGTACCTGAGCTGCGCCGCCGACTTTGACGAGCGCCTCGCCACGCCGCAGACGGCGCTTGATGTGTGCGAGGAGTATCGCGTGAGACGACAGGATGCCGTCGGCATCGCCCGGCGCATGGCGCAGGTCTTGGGCATGTGGCGACGGGTCGCCGTTTCCGACGGGATTGCGCCGTCGTCTATCCTGCGCATGGAAAGCTGCTTCGAATCGGCCGCCGAGCGCCTGCTCACATGCAAATAGCCCATTTACTATCGAGGGTGGTCACATCTAACCGCCCTCTTAATGACCTTGTTGTCGCTATTTAAACAATCGAAATCACAATAATGCTCCCCACCGACGTTCATAGCCGCAGGCAAGTTCTTGCCCCGCCATCCAGCATGCGAGGGCGGTGGGGCGTTGGCGCAGACGGCGCGTCGTCGTCGGCGCAACCTCCGCTTTTGCG
>JAUMWL010000152.1:0-4137 GCA_030529665.1 Coriobacteriales bacterium | reverse complement strand
CCGTCGCGCGTCGAAACGGAGGTTTCGGGGCGCGCTATGGCCAACTGGACGGCGTACTACGACACGCCGAGCTACAACGCTTGGCGCGGAAACGCCTTCGAGACGGTATGCTTGTGCCACATTCCGCAGCTCAGGCGCGCTCTCTCTTTCGCGCCTCCACCACGCATTCCCATACCAAGGGCGTCGAGCATCTGACTCATGTTGTCGGACTCCGATCGAGCGTATAGGCGGCGTATAGGGGAAGCCCCGCAAGCGTGCAGTCCGTACCTTGGACCACCGAACGGGAGAAGTTCTGCTCGGAGAGGCGGTAGGCTACCGTCGATCGGCCCTCCCGTACAAGCTTCGCCAAGCTCTTTGCGCGCACGTTTCGGCCGGATTTGACTTCCACGGGAACTATCTGGGCCCTGTTCGTCTGGTAGACGAAGTCCACCTCGCCCCTGCCGACTGAGGGCTGCGGCATCCAGTAATACGTGTCGATGCCGTTGGCGCACAGCGCCTGCATGACGGAGTTCTCGGCAAGCGCCCCTCTAAAGTCGCTCGAGAGCACGTCGTGCAGCACGGGGTCAAGATACGTCTCGGCGTCTACGCGGAACTTACGGAACATCAGGCCCGTGTCGGCCACGTACGCCTTGAAGAAGCTTCCCTCCTCGTCGTTGTAGGGCGCAAGGGGAAAGCTTGTGTCGCACGTGAGGTGGTTGAGGGTTATGATTCCTGCGGCATCGAGCCACTCGAGGGGCTCGAGGAGGCTCGCTCTCCTTCCACCCCGCACGACCTCCGCGTACTTGAACTTCTTGGTTGAGGCGCGCATGAGCTGCTTGGGGATGCTCTCCCAAACGCGCTTGGCAGCTGCCCCGCTTATGCCGTTCTCGGGGTCTGTCATGTCGGCGGTATACGTAAGGTCAATCTCGTCTAGAACCGAGCGGACGGCGGCGTGGTCGCGCGTCTCCACCCACGTTGCCACCGCCTTGGGCATGCCGCCGACCACGAGGTAGCGATGGTACAGCTCGAGGGCGTCGTCGTGGAGGATGTAAGGGTCGAGGCTCATCGCGTGCTCGCGGATGGCGTTTGCCATGTGGCCCTCGCCGCAGGCCCAAAGCCACTCCTCGAAGTCCATGGGATGGAGCGTCACCTGCCGTATTCCCGACGGGAAGGGCAGCCTGCGCCACTTCACCGTAACGCCCAGCAGGCTTCCCGTGGCGATGATGCGCCAGCCGCTCTGGGAGAAGAAGCGGAGAGAGTTGAGCGCCTTCTCGTTGAGCTGCACTTCGTCCAGGAGGATGATTGAGCGGCTGCGATCGATTTCCGTGCGCAGTAGCTCCGCCATGTTTGAGACGATGCGGTCTAGGTCGTCGGTGGGGCCGCTGAATACTGCGTCCGCGCGAGCCGCGTCGGTTTGAAAGTCAAGCTTAACGAAGTACTCGCCCGCGTGCTGCCTGCCAATCGTTTCGGCAAGCGTCGTCTTGCCGGTACGGCGCGCCCCGCGTATGAGCAATGGCTGTTTGGCACCGTCCGCAAGCCAGCCTTCAACTTCAACGGCGAGTTTCCTACGAAGAAGGATCATCAATACTCCGAATCGTGTATAATTTAACACAAAATTATAGAATAATGTGTGTCATTATACATGAAGAGCAGATAGCGTAGAAGATAGACGAGTAGCTTTACAGGACGTGCGCATGAGCTGCGTGTTGTGTGGGACGGTTCGAGAAGATGCGTCGAGAATCCACCATGGTATTCCCCTCCTCCAACGTCGTGCCACCTACGCTTACGGGCAGAGCGTCTGGATAGGTACGACGTGCACGCCATCGGCCCTCTATCACCACCAGAAACGAAGGCAGCGTGGCCTTTCCGTGCAAGCCTTTCTTGGAAGGAGGTATCGTCTGATAGCGGCTCTTAACGATGAGATTCCTCTGGACGATAAAGGAACATGCCCAGGTAGTGAGGAAGCGTGATCTTTTTGCCTGCCCGGCCAACGTTGCCGTCGATGAGCTTGTAACCCCGGGTGACGTCGTTCCTGCCCAGAAAGTCATCGAGTGAGGCCGAGCGATTGCTCGACGCCTTGACCTCGATTGGCTCGAGCGAGGAGTCGCACTCGGCTAGGAACTCAATCTCGCGGTTGCCGTTGGCGCTCATCCAGTAGCGCGGTGGAACGCCGTTGGCCGCAAGCATGCAGGCAACGAGGTTTTCGTAGAGGCCGCCCTTCATGGGGCCGGAGAGCGTGTTCTCCACTACGGCACGCTTCATGCCGAAGTCGTACATGGCCATGAGCAGCCCCGTGTCGTTTGCATAGAGGCGAAAGCGGCTCCCCTCCTCGTAGGCGGCGAGCGGATACATCGCCGAGGAGACCGCCTGGCATCGCAGCGCCATCTCCGACCCCACGAGCCAGTCAACCGAACCCTCGAATTTGCGTGCTCCCGAGCGCTTCTCCACCACGGCGTACTGGAACTTCGTGTTTTCCTTTGCGAGCTGACGGGGGAGCGAAAGATAGCACGCACGAGCCTTCACGCGCTGCTCGGGAGGGGCGTAGCGCGCGATGTCATCCAAGTAGAGGTCGTGCAGCTTCGCCTGGGTCTCGTGTGCGGCAACGAAGTCGAGGCTCCGCGTGAAGGCTTGAACCACCTCGGGCATCCCGCCGACAGCGAGGTACTCGCGCAGGTGCCGCTCCATCACCTGGTGGACACCTTGCGGCACGGGTTCGAGCCTATCGAAGTACCCCTGCAGCGTGGCCAAGGCGTCGCTCCCATACCCGAGCGCCCAAAGGAATTCCTCGAAGTCGAGAGGCCGCATGGTCACCTGCCGCTCGTAGCCCACGGGAAGCGACGGTGCATCTTCAAGCTCGCGAAAGCGCATGCCCAATAGGGAGCCCGACCCCACCACATCGGCACGCCCGTCCTGTGCCAGGTATTTGAACGCCGCGCGTGCCTGCGGGCACTCCTGCAGTTCATCCAGGAACAGCAGTGTGTTTCCAGGCACGACGCGCACTCCGGGAACGTAGAGCGAGATGTTCGAATAGATGGACTCTGCCGAGAGCGACCCCGCAAAGATGCCACGGTAGTCGGGGTGCTCAACGAAGTCGAGCTTGATGTAGCTGGTGTACTCCTCACCAAAGCGATCGACAATGAACGACTTGCCCACCTGGCGCGCGCCGTTGATTAGAAGGCACTCCCGTTTGTGAGACTCCCTCCAGGAGCGTAGCGTGTCAAGCATCTTCCGCTTGAGCATCTGCCACCCCCAATACTCGTGATGCAACTTTTCAAGATAATAGTAAGTGTCTATATGCAACTTTTCAAGACCTTAAGCAATACTAGATGCAACATTTCAGCAAGCGATAAGGGCGGACGGTGCTCCAGCTAAGTCACTGGCAAGGCCGTAGAACTCACATGTTGATGCGTGGTAGAGACCGAGGCAAGGTGGCCCAGGTCCCACGAAGTACTGCGTATAGGTGTCGCTGCGTCTGCCTCACGGGGACCGCTGGGGCGTCCTCGTGAGGCAAGACTACCCGTTGGCTGGTCGCGGGAACCTTACGCTCGAGGTCCTGCGCGGCGAGCGCCTGATCGTGAGCGGTTGTGGACGTGCCTACCTGTTGGCAGACCAGGAGCCGCTGCCTGGGGGATTCCTAGTTTTGTGGCTCGACGTCCGCGAAATCTTTAGACGACCTCGCGACGCCTTGCGGCCGAGACTACTTGCCGACGAATGCCTTGGCGTAGGCCTGCTTGACGCCCTTGTAGGTGGCCGAGGGTGCCTTGGCGCCCTTAGGGACGATCACGACCTGGATCGCTTCCAAGCATATGGCGTGTCCGGCCGTCCCTGCGGAGGCTCCGTTTCTCGCCCAGCCCATCCAGCCGTACTTCTGCGCGTGGACGCGGTAATACACGTCGTATTTCTTGGCCATGTTGCCCGTGAGCCGTATCTGCACGGCTTCCAGCCTCTTTCCCTGGCCGGTGGTGCCAGAGAGGGTACCGTTCGCCTTCCATCCCTTCTCCCAGCCGTAGGTCTGGACCTGCGCGCGCAGGGAAGCGGAGGGGGCCACAATCTTGAACTTTACCGACTGGGAACCGGCATAGTTGCCCTTCCCGGTCGCGGTGACGGTCGCCTTCCCCGCTTTCACGTTGCTCTTGTAGGTGAACGTGTAGTCTCTGT
>JAUMWL010000303.1 GCA_030529665.1 Coriobacteriales bacterium | reverse complement strand
TTTGCATGGGCATGGCCTTCGGCCTGTTTGGCTCGGGAGATGATGGCAACGAGTAGACAAGTCATATGGCAGCATTATCTTCGTGCCATATGCGCACCCGACAGATCTGGACTCGCCCATAGGTCCAAACGTCACCCAAGGCAGCGCAACGAACCGTTGCGTGACATACGACAGGCCGCGTAGTACTTTCGCATCATAGACTCGAGAGAGGAGCCAACCATGGCAACCAAAGACGCACTCGCACAGGCCCGCAAGGAAGCCGGACTGACGCAGGAGGAGCTGGCGCGAAAGGTCTGCGTGACCCGCCAGGCCATCAGCCGCTGGGAGACGGGCGAGACGACGCCGAGCATCGACATGACCAAGCTCCTCGCCTCGGCGCTCGGCGTTCACGTCATGCGGCTCCTCGACCTGCCGTCAGAGCCCTCCTGCCAGTGCTGCGGGACGCCGTTCTCCGTGCCCCACATGGAATGCGGGCACGACGCGGACGGTGCCGAAAACCCCACGTACTGCAAGTGCTGCTACGACCAAGGCGCCTTCGCCTACGAGACCATGGACGACGTGATCGAGACCTCGGCCCCCTACCTCGTGGAGGCCACGGGCATGAGCCTGGACGAGGCGGTCTCGTTCATGGGGGCGCTCCTGCCCACCCTCGACCACTGGTAGACAGAGGACAACGACAGCGGGAAGGCGTACATCGTCCAAGGCGTTGAGCGCTTTGGAGAAAACTCTTAAGGAAGATGCCCGCTTGCAGTTTTATCGGCAAGCGGGCACACTTTGGTAGAATCGCATCGTACGAGGCAGCCCCTACACGAAGTGAGGAGAAGAAGTGAGAGATCTTCGAAGCGAGTGCCCTATCGCCATCGTCCAGGCCGCCCCTATCATGTTCAACAAGGACGCCTGCGTGGAAAAGGTCCTGCGCTATCTCGACGAGTGCGCCGATCACGGAGCGGAGCTGGTCGTCTTCCCCGAGCTCTTTATTCCCTGCTATCCCTTTGGGCTGACTTTTGGTTTTCGCGTAGGCAGCCGCGATCAAGGCGGGCGCGAGGATTGGAAGAAGTACTACGACAATTCCATCCTGGCCGAAGGCCCGGAGATGCGGCGCATCGTCAACAAGGCCATGGAGCGGCAGATCTATGTCAGCGTAGGATACTCCGAGCGGGAGGCGCTAAACGGGACGCTCTATAATTCCAACATGATGATAGCGCCTGATGGAACGGCTATGAACCACCGCAAGCTCAAGCCAACAGGTAGCGAGCGCGTGGTCTGGGGAGACGCGGATAGGGACTATTTCCCGGTCATGGAGACGCCCTGGGGGCCGATGGGCAATCTGATTTGCTGGGAGAGCTATATGCCGCTGGCACGCGTGGCCCTGTACCAGAAAGGCATTACGCTTTACATCTCCCCCAACACCAATGACAATCCCGAGTGGCAGCATACCATCCGCCACATCGCAATCGAAGGCCACTGCTACCTCGTCAACTGCAACATGTTCTTCACCAGGGAGATGTATCCCGAAGACCTTAACGCTCGGGACGAGATCGCGAAGCTCCCCGACATCGCCTGCCGCGGTGGCAGCAGCGTCATCGACCCCTTCGGCCATCCGATCACCGAGACGCTATGGGACATGGAGGGTGTGATCTACGCCGTACTCGACATGCAGAAAGTTCCAGCCAGCCGCATGGAGTTCGACGCCTGCGGACACTATTCGCGGCCGGATGTGCTCAAGCTCTCGGTCGACGAGCAGTGATGCGGGCAATCCGAAGGCCGACCTCAGCGATCCGACTCTCTCCAGCGCAAGCAGAACCTTGGTCTCGCTAATCG
>JAUMWL010000302.1 GCA_030529665.1 Coriobacteriales bacterium | reverse complement strand
CCGCGTCGGGGTTGGGCTCAATGCGCAGGCGGCAGTCGGCAAACTGGCCGGAACCACCGGTCTGCTTCTTGTGGCGGCCGTGGCCCGTAGCGGTGCGACGGATGGTCTCGCGATACGGAATGCGCAGCTTGACGGTGTGAGCGGTAACGCCCGTGCGATCCTCCAGGCGCTCGAGCAGCACGGATACCTGCGCCTCGCCAATGGCGGAGATAACGGTCTGGCCGGTCTCCTCGTCGCGCTCGACCTTAAGGGTGGGATCGGCGTCGGAGCTGCGCTCAAGGAAGGCATACAGCTTGCCCTCGGTGCCGCGCTTGTCGGGCTCGATGGCAATGCGATACAGGCTGTTGGGGAAGCGGAACGCCGCCGCCTCGACCTTGCCGCTTGCCGAGAGGGTGTCGCCGGTAAGGGCATCCAGCTTGGGAACGACCACAATGTCGCCGGCCGTTGCGGACTTTACGTCGCTGGTCTCGCGACCGGTCATGATGTACAGGTGACCAAGGCGCTCGCCCTTGCGCGTGCGGGCGTTGATGAGCTCCGCGCCAGCGGTAAGGGTGCCCGAGAGGACCTTGAGGAACGAGAGCTTGCCGTTTTGCGGATCGTTGAGGCTCTTGAACACAAACGCCACGGGGCGCTCGTCGTCGGGGTCGATGTCAAGCTGCTCGCCGTTGACCAGAGGAATGCGACCAAAGTCGGCCATGGTGGGGAACCACGCCACGACGGCGTTGAGGAAGGAGATGATGCCCTCCTCCTTAACGGCAGCGCCAGCAAACACGGGCACAAAGATGCGCTCGCGAATGGCGGTGGAGAGGCAGTTCTCAATGTCTTCCTGGGTTACTTCTTCGCCCTCAAGATAGGCCATCATAACGTCGTCGTCAGCCTCGGCAACAAGGTCAACCAGGGTATCGCGGGCATCAGCGGCGGCGTCTGCGTACTCGGCGGGGATTTCCTCCTCAACCACCTTGCCGTTCTGCAGGTGACGTGCCTTCATGTGCACCACGTCAATGACGCCGGCAAAGTTAGCGCCGGTTCCCATGGGAATGGTTACGGCACCAACGTTGTTGCCAAAGCGCTCACGGCACATATCGAGGGCGGTGTCGAAGTCGGCCTCGGGCTTGTCAAGACGGTTGATAAACACGGCACGAGCGAGAGACTGGTCCTCGGCGGCAAACCACAGGCGGGTCGTGGTGGTCTGCGGACCGTCGCTGGCGTCCACCACAAAGAGCGCGGTCTCGGCGGCGCTCATTGCCGCATAGGCGTCACCAACAAAGTCGGGATAGCACGGCGCGTCAAGAATGTTGATGCGGGTGCCGTTCCACTCCACCGGCGCCATGGTGGTGGAGATGGAGAATCCGCGAGCGGTCTCCTGCGTATCGTAGTCCAGCGTGGGCTTCGTCCCTGCGTGGCCACCCAGACGGGTCGTCTTGCCCGTAAGGTGCAACATAGCCTCGGCCAGCATGGTCTTGCCCACGCCACCTTGGCCCACCAGGACCACGTTCTTTATCACTTGTTCCTTTGCAGCCATATGAGCCTCCTTGTGTATATGCTTATAAGCGCACAAATTACACCATACCTCGAATTTCGGCGCTTGAGAAGAGCTTATCGGTGAGAGGTGGAACAATTTACGGACGAACAATTTACGGGCCAGCCAGCGTGCCGCGATGGCTCATGACAGTCCATCGCGGCGTGCCCGTCGCCTTTCGTGATTCCTTCGGGGTGTGGTTTGCGACGTTTCTTTGGCGATTATGTCGCTTTTCGCATCGTGGGCCGTGGGCAGGTGGGGACGCGTGTCCGGATGCGTGCTGTGATTGCGAGCTGTGTGGGTC
>JAUMWL010000035.1 GCA_030529665.1 Coriobacteriales bacterium | reverse complement strand
CGTCACCGTTGGGGAAGAAGCGGCTCCACTGCGTGGACAGGCGGAAGCACTTGAAGCCCATCTCGGCAAAGAGGTCGATGTCCTCCTTCCAGTGGTGATAGAAGTCGATGGCCTCGTGGCTGGGATAGTACTCGCCGGGCACAACGCCCGCGGGCGTGATGAAGCGCGGCGTGTCCACCGTGCCGCCCTTGATGACGTCGGGAACGCTGAGGCCCTTGCCGTCTGCGTCGTAGCCACCCTCAAACTGGTTGGCTGCCGTGGCGCCGCCCCACAAGAAGCCCTCGGGGAACTTGAAGTCTGCCATGTGAATCTCCTCTCCTTAGAACCTCCTTTAACTATGCGCCTTGCGCAGCCGAGTTCTGACAAGAGTTCGGCGAAGGTACAAGCAAGGGGCACAGGTCTTGAAAAAATTGATGTTAAACGGCAAAACTAATGATTGAACGACTATTATGTGAAAATGGAATATGGTAGAGCGCAGAGGTGTTTCGATTGAGGTTTACGCTAGGAAAAAAGGTTGTTCTGCTGCTGGTAACGGTGTCGGTGGTCCTGTGCGGCATAGCCCTGATTGTGAGCTACCGCTCCATCGACGGCATGAACAGCCGTCACTATATGGATCGGGCGGACGAAATAGCCGCTACAATCGCACGCGTGGTGGACGCAGAGGATGCGCGCAAGGTCACCGACGAGGTTCGCAGGATTTACGACGCCACAGAAGAGAAGGTGTGGAGCGACCAGTGGGGAAGCCCGGAGTTCAACGCATATGCGGAACTGTTCTTGTCAGTTGCGGATACGCCTGAGTATATGCGGCTCATGGAGCAGCTGCGAAGGCTCCAGGAGGTCAATGGCGTCGACTGCCTGTACATGACCATCGTGGTTCCAGAGGACCAAGCGGTGGTGTACCTTGTTGATGCCGCCGAGGAGGATGCGTGCCCCATAGGCTGCATCGACCCCTTGTACGAGTTCAATTCCGAGGTGGCAAAGCACGCCTCCGTTGGGTTTCCCGCATACATAACCAACACGCCGGAATACGGCTGGCTTGTGACGGCTGGCGCGCCGATATATGACAACGCAGGCAATACGGTGTGCTATGCGATGGCCGACATCTCAATGGACGTCATAAAGAAGCAACAGTCCATAGTGATGTGGGAGCTCTCCCTTGTTTTGGTGAGCCTTACCGTCTTGCTGTGCATCGTTGCGGTGTTCTTGGCCAGACGCGCGGTTACGGGACCGCTCAACAGGCTCGCGAAGGCTGCCGTACGCTATTGTTCTCCCAAGCATGAGCAACGCTCGACGTTTGAGGGACTCGACATCCATACGGGCGACGAGATCGAGGACCTGTATGACTCGATGCTCATTATGGAGCGCGACATCGACTCTCACATCGACCGTCTGGCGGAGGCACGCGCAGAGCTCAGGATCACCAAGCTCGAGGCTAGCAAGATGAACATCCTCGCGCATCGCGACGCGCTTACCGGCATTCGCAACAAGTTGGCGTACAACCGAGAGATTCAGCGCCTTAACGAGGCGCTTCTGGAGGAGCGCCAAACGTCCTTTGGCATCGCAATCGTGGACCTTAACGACCTCAAGACAATAAACGACACCTACGGCCACGACTGTGGTGACATGAGCATCCGCCGTGTCAGCAGCCTCATTTGCACCGTGTTTGAGCATTCGCCGGTGTTTCGTATTGGTGGCGACGAGTTTGCCATAGTGCTTAGGGGCCACGACTACCAAAACATCGCAGAGCTCGCCCGCGAGTTCAGGGAGGCGGTTGAGCCACTCAAGAAGGACGACACGCGTGACTTGGACCCGTGGGAGAGAGTCTCGGCAGCCATTGGGTACGCTTTGTACGATGCCGAGCAGGACACGAACGCCGATGACGTCTGCCGTCGTGCCGACAAGGACATGTACCAGCACAAGGCGCAAATGAAGGGCAAGGACACCATTCGCTAGATAATAACATCAAGCAATGGGGATACTCCCCTTTGCTTGGTCTGGCAAAGGGGAGTATCCCCATCGGACGCATTGCGTTCCCTCGTTGTTGGATAAACAGATACTATCCCAGGTCGGCCCCGTTGGACTCGCAAACGCGCTTGTACCAGTCAAAGGAATCCTTCTTCTCGCGATGGAGGTCGCCGTTACCGTCGTTGTCCTTGTCGACGTAGATAAATCCGTAGCGCTTGGCCATCTCGCCCGTGGACGCGCTCACGAGGTCGATGCAGCCCCACATGGTGTAGCCCATGAGGTCCACGCCCTCTTCGACAGCCTTGGCCATGTACTTGATGTGGTCGCGCATGTAGTCGATGCGATAGCTGTCGTGGAACTTGCCGTCCTCGCCGCGCTCGTCGTAGGCGCCAAGGCCGTTCTCCACCACCATGAGCGGAATCTGGTAGCGGTCGTAGAGCGTGTGCAGGTACCAATACAGGCCCTCGGGGTCAATCTGCCAGCCCCAGTCGCTCGCCTTGAGGTAGGGGTTGGGAATGCCTGCAAAGACGTTGCCCTTGCCCATCTCCTTGGGATCGGCGGAGGCGGTGGAGCTCATGTAGTAGCTAAAGCTGTAGAAGTCCACGGTTCCAGCCTTGAGGATGTCGGCGTCGCGCGCGGCGAGCTCTTCCATCATGGCCACGTCCACACCGTTCTTCTTCCACAGGGTCTTTGCCCATGCGGGATAGGCGCCGCGCACCTGCACGTCGCCGCAGTAGAAGTTTGACTCGTCCATCTTGGCCGTGGCAGCCACCACGTCGGCGGGGTTGCAGGTGTAGGGATAGCAGGCGCTACCGGCAATCATGAGGCCAACCTTGTTCTGGGGGTTGATCTTATGGGCAGCGATCACTGCCTTGGCGGAGGCCACAAACTGGTTGTGCAGGCCCTTGTACGTGCGGTTGGGATCCATCCAGTCGTTGTCGCCACTGCTAAACGAAAGAGCCCAGTCGTGCGGGGGCAGGATGCCCAGGCCATACACGTCGCCAAAGCCCGGATGCATTGCGCAGTTGATCTCGTTAAAGGTGAGCCAGTACTTTACGAGGTCCTTGTACTCGGTAAAGCAGAACTCGGCGTAGCGCACCCATAGGTCGATGATCTTGTCGTTGTCCCAGCCACCGTACTTGTGGCTAAGCGCCAGAGGGAACTCGTAGTGCGAGAGGGTCACCAACGGCTCGATGTTGTTCTTTTTGCAGCACTCAAACACGTTGCGATAGAAGTCCACGCCCGCCTGGTTGGGCTCGGCGTCCTCGCCCGTGGGGAAGATGCGGCTCATCTGAATGGAGAGACGGAAGCACTTGAAGCCCATCTCGCCAAAGAGGTCGATGTCCTCGGCGTAGTGATGATAGAAGTCGATGCCCTCGTGGCTGGGGTAGTACTCGCCCTCGCGCACTCCTGCGGGGGTGACCAGGCGCGGGGTGTTTACGTCGCCACCCTTGATGATGTCGGGTACCGAGAGGCCCTTGCCATCCGCGTCGAAGCCGCCCTCAAACTGGTTGGCTGCCGTCGCTCCGCCCCACAAGAAACCCTCGGGGAACTTGAAGTCTGCCATGCTTGTCTCCTTTCCACAAAACAACATGCTTATTTGCAACTTTAGTGGAACGGAACGAGCACGAGGTCCAGCGTTCCACGGGCGGCGTGTGGCACACCGTTTCCGGGAAAGGGTGTGCCACTGATTCGCCAATGTTACAAGCATCTGCACGCCCTGTTACAATCGCGAGACCGCGCCCCTTGGCACGCTATTCTCTTTTGGTTACGCAATCCTACAGTAGGGAGGCAACCATGACCATTAGAGTGGCAATCGCCGGATACGGAAACCTTGGCCGCGGCGTGGAGGCAGCGGTGACCAACGCCCCCGACATGGAGCTCGTGGGCATCTTTACCCGCCGCGACCCCAAGCTCGTGAACACGGCAACCAGCGCGCCGTCCTACGCGTTGGACGACATCGCATCGTTTGCCAACAAGATCGACGTCGTCGTGATCTGCGGCGGCAGCGCGACCGACCTGCCCGTTCAGACGCCCGAGCTGGCCAAGAGCTTTACCGTGGTGGACAGCTTTGACACGCACGCAAACATCCCTGCGCACTTTGCCAACGTGGACGCGGCAGCCCGCGAGGCCAAGACGATTGGCGTCATCTCGTGTGGCTGGGATCCCGGCCTCTTCTCGCTTGCCCGCCTGTATGCCAGCGCGGCGCTGCCCGAGGGTGCCGACTACACCTTCTGGGGCCGCGGCGTGAGCCAGGGTCACTCAGACGCCATTCGCCGCATCCCCGGCGTGGCAGACGCGCGTCAGTACACCGTTCCCGTTGAGGCGGCCGTACAGGCGGCACGCTCGGGCTCGAACCCCGAGCTCACCACGCGACAGAAGCACACCCGCGAGTGCTTTGTCGTGGCCGAGGAAGGTGCCGACCTTGCCGCAATAGAGAAGGCCATCGTCACCATGCCCAACTACTTTGCCGACTACGACACCACGGTAACGTTTATCAGCCAGGAGGAGCTCAACGCCAATCACGCAGGTCTCCCCCATGGCGGCACCGTGATCCGCAGCGGCCGCACCGGCTTCAACAACGAGTTTGCCGACACCATTGAGTTCTCGCTCGCGCTTGACTCCAACCCGTTCTTTACCGGCAGCGTGCTGGCGAGCGTAGCTCGCGCGGCCTATCGCATGCACGAGGACGGTCAGGTGGGCGCCCGCACCATGTTTGACATCCCGCCCGCGCTCCTCTCGCCCCTCAGCGCCGAGGAGCTCCGCGCCCACCTTATGTAGAATGCCAACGGTCCGCCGTTTTTAACACTGTTTGGAGGAGACCATGCTCTACGACAACCTTTCCATTAACGACAAGGGCCACCTTGCCATAGGCGGCATTGACGCCTGCGACTTGGCGGCCGAGTATGGCACGCCGCTGTATGTGCTCGACGAGGACCAAGTGCGCAAGAACTGCCAGACTTACGTGGCGGCCATGAAGAAGTACCTGCCCGAGGGCTCTATGCCCCTCTATGCCGGCAAGGCGCTGTGCTTTAGGGGCATCTATCCCGTCATTGACTCGGAGGGCATGGGAGCCGACGTTGTATCGGGCGGCGAGGCCGCCACGGCCCTGAGCGCGGGATTTCCCGCCAGCAAGCTCTTCTTCCATGGCACGAACAAGACCGACGACGAGATTGCCAACGGCGTGCGTCAGGGCATAGGGTGCTTTGTGGTAGACAATACCAACGAGCTGGAGGTCCTTGGTCGCGAGGCCCAGGCCGCGGGCGTCGTCCAAAAGATCTTGCTGCGCGTAACCGTTGGCCTTGACCCGCACACGCTCGAGGCCATAAACACAGGTCGCGTGGACTCCCAGTTTGGCGTGCCCATCGAGACGGGCCAGGCGCTGGCTTTCACGCGCGCGGCCTTGTCCACCAGCGGCGTGGAGGTCATCGGCTTCCACAGCCACATTGGCAGCCAGATCTTTGAGCCCGACTCGTTCTGTGACCAGGTGGACCGGTTGCTGGACTTTGCCTGCTCGGTACGTAACGAGCTGGGCTTTGTTGCCGGCACGTTCAACCTGGGCGGCGGGTTTGGCGTGCCCTATGTGGAGAGCGACCCAAAGGTGGACATTGCCGCAAACATTCGCGCCATCGCCGAGCATCTGGAGGCTGGTTGTGCGAAGGCCGACTATCCCCTCCCCCGCATCCTCATGGAGCCCGGCCGCTCCATAGTTGCCAACGCCGGCGTTACGCTCTACGCCGCAGGAGGCACCAAGACCGTTGAGGGCTATCGCAGCTACGTTACGGTTGACGGTGGCATGACCGACAACCCACGCTATGCGCTCTACAAGAGCGCCTACACGGTGCTGAACGCGAGCCGCGCGAGCGCCCCGGCAGACTTCTTGTGCACCATTGCCGGTCGTTGTTGCGAGAGCGGCGACCGCATTGCCGAGGAGATTCGCATCGCCGAGCCAAGGCGCGGAGACATAATTGCCGTGCTCACCACCGGCGCGTACAACTTTGCCATGTCCAGCAACTACAACCGCGTGTTACGTCCCGCCCTCGTCATGGTCTCGCAGGGCAAGGCTCGCCTGGCAATTCGCCGGCAGACGATTGAGGACCTGCTCGCGTTGGAGCTCTAGCGCCAAGCGATGGGGATACTCCCCATTGCTTGTCCCCTTTGCCAAGTCCGCAAACAGAGCAGGCGCTGCAACCACCACGTTGCAGCGCCTGCTTTGCACTCCGGCATCCGGCTTGGCGTCTATCCAGCTCCGCGACTACCCATTGAGTCGATCGATAAACTCACCCACAAGGCCTTCCAACTCGGAGCGCTTCTCTTCCGTGAGCGTGAGTTCGTTGGACATCCAGGACGCAGGGTCGAGCGAGAAGCCAAAGCCGGTTCCACCCACAACCGCAAGCCCCATAAAGCCCAGAAGCTCTTCCATCTTTGCCCGCACGCCAGCCGTTGCAGGCCGACCGCCAACGCCGCTTATGGCCGCCACCTTGCCCTTTATAACAGAAGGGCTGGTTATGTCCGCAGGGTCGGCAGGCCTAGACAACCAGTCCAGGAGGTTCTTCTCTCCGCCGGGAATGTTGCTGTTGTATTCCGGCGTGCAGATCCAGATGGCGTCCGCCTGGGACACTTCCTCGCGTATGCGCGCCACAGCCGGTGGCACGGGGTTCTCGATATCTTGGTTGAGCAGGGGCACATCGGTCCACACCAGTTCCTCCACCTGCGCTTGGTCTGCGATGAGCTCCCTCACCACGCCAGCCAGCTGACGGTTGAACGATTGCTTGCGCAAAGAACCAACAATCAAAAGGACCTTCTTCATCCCGCACCCCTCTCGTCGGACTTTTCCATAGCGTGATTGCCATTACGTAGCAATCATACCTAGCACTATACCCAAGCTCCTCGCAAGGTTATGCGACAAATGTCCAAACACCGGCGTTACCTCGGAGAAGGCCCAGCGCTTGCGGCCATCAACTCAGACGAGCGCCATTCTTACCAGCTTACTCTTCGTGGGAACCAGAATCACGAGGGCCCTTATCGCACGACGCGCCATCGCGATCCATGGGCACCGTAATCTCGGTCTTAAACACCCACTTTCGCTGCACATAGTAGTTGAGGAAGAAGAGCAAGAAGTCCACCACAAACTTTGCCTGCCATTCCTCCACGCCAAGGTACGTATTGGCCCAAAAGACGCCAAGCGAGGAGAGTCCGAGTATGCCGGCGGCGAGCAGCAAAAACTGAGGCAGGCTCTCGCGCTTGCGGGGGCGCTTGGTCCCCTCCTCATCTTCGGGAAAGAACACAAGTCGCCGATTGAGCACATAGTTGAGCGACAGGGACACGCAACGTGCGATGACGCTCGAAACCAGGATGCGCACGAACCCCATGTCGGCCATGGGCTTCCTCAGGGCATAGAAGAGAGCCGCGGCAAGCACCTGATCCACCGCCGTGCACGTTAGCGACGAGGCGGCAAATCTAAAGAAGCTTGGCTTGGCTGGAGGCCTCTGCTGGCCTTCCACCCTAACGGTTCTTCGCGAATTTATACGTTTAGGGATAGATCCCAACTTTTTGAGCTTTTGTCTGCGTACCCGTATGGCACTACGAAATCCCATGAGTCTCCCCAAGACAGAGCCGCTGGCTCGTCACAGTGAGCGATATGGTACCGCATGCCGTCATAAACGTGTGGATAACCCAAAAAAGTCATCCGCACACCACATGTGCGAGCTAGCTATGTAAGAGCTAACCCAGCTGCACGGGGTTTCCTGGAAACATGTTCCACCCCATGGCACCGGCTGTATACTGGTGCCAACACCTGCAAACAAGGAGAGGAGAAACCATGGCGGCATTTCCCAAAGACTTTATGTGGGGCGGCGCGATCGCGGCCAACCAGTACGAAGGCGCGTGGCTGGAGGACGGCAAGCAACCCAACGTCACCGACGTGCTCGTGGGCATAATGAACCGCGACCCCGGCATCGCATGGAACGAAGCAACAGGCAAATACGAGCTCGCACTCAACCCAAACAAGGCATATCTCTCGCACACGGCCGTGGACGGTTATCACCGCTATCGCGAGGACCTGCAGCTCATGGCGGGCATGGGCTTCAACGCCTTCCGCACCTCCATTGCCTGGGGCCGCATCTTCCCCAACGGCGACGAGGAGAAGCCCAACGAGGCTGGCCTCGCCTTCTACGACGACATGTTCTCCTGCATGCGCGAGCTGGGTATGGAGCCGGTGATCACGCTCTCGCACTACGAAACGCCGCTTCATTTGCTCACCGAGTACGGTGGCTGGTCCAACCCCAAGCTCATTGAGTTCTGGCGCCGCTACGTAACCACGTGCTTTGAGCGCTTTGGCTCCAAGGTTAAGTACTGGCTCACGTTTAACGAGGTAAACGCGCTGTTTCGCATGCCGTTCGTGGCGGGCGGCGTGCTCACGATCGATAACCCGGCCGACGTGACGAAGCCCGTGGACTCAACCACGCTGCAGGACCAGTGGGACGCCTACCACAACTTCCTCGTGGCCAACGCGCAGACGGTGCAGATTGCGCACCAGATGGATCCCACGCTCAAGGTAGGCTGCATGCTCACCTGCTCTGGCGTTGCCACCTACCCCCACAACTGCGACCCCGCAAACATCCGCGTGGCTCTGGAGGCGCAGCGCAACAACGTGTTCTACTTTGGCGACCCGTTCTGCCTGGGCATCGTGCCCACCTACCTGCGCCGCCGCTGGCGCGACGAAGGCGTTACGGTGGAGTTCACACCCGACGAGCTCGCCCTTATTCGCAACAACACGGTGGACTTCTTCTCGTTTAGCTACTATCGCTCCACGGTGGTGGACGCGGCCATCAACCTTGGCGGCGACACCAGCGGCCTTTCGGGCATCGACAACCCCTACCTGGTGGACAAGGCACCTCAGCCGTGGGGCTGGCCAGTGGACCCGGACGGCCTGCGCTACACGCTCAACGTGCTGTACGACCGCTATCATCTGCCGCTGCTCATCGTGGAGAATGGCGTGGGGCTGGACGAGAACCTCGGTCCCGACGGCACGATTCACGACGACTTCCGCGTGCACTACGTGCGTGAGCACCTAAAGAACGTGGCCGCCGCGATTGATGACGGTGTGGATTGCCGCGGATACCTGTACTGGGGTCCCATCGACGTGGTGTCCGCTGGCACGGGCGAGATGAAGAAGCGCTACGGCTTCGTGTACGTGGACCGCTTCAACGACGGCCACGGCACGCTTGAGCGCGCTAAGAAGCAGAGCTACGACTGGTACGCCAAGGTCATTGCCAGCAACGGCGAGGACCTGGACTAGGCTAGCGCAGCGGCACGCCCTTTCCCGGAAACGATGTGCCATGTGGAAGACCGTTTCCGGGAAGGGGCGTGCCGCGGCTGTCGTGCCTAGGCCCTCTCGATTACGAGCTCGCAGGAACCGTCCTCAAGGGAGTTGTGCTGGTCGAGGTGGACGTGGGAGCCGGGACGCTCCTTCGCCAAACCCAAGAGAATGTTTGCCAAGGAGACGAGCCCCTCCCTGTTGGCCGTTATTCGCATCGTCGCATCATCTATGGAAGTACTTATCTGGAAGCCATCCACCCAGTCGAGATCCATGTGCACCTGCCTTTGTCGTGGTCTTTCTTGTAACCGTTTATATATGAGGTAACGCTCGGGCTAGATAAGTCCGCACATATGCGCGTACAAAATCACCGCGATGCCCAAGACTATGAGGCACGGAAGGCCCCATGCAAAGTACCATTTCCTCGTCTTGTGACGAAAGATGTGCATGGCAAGCAGCCCGCCCACCGCGCCGCCGGCAAGGCTGAGTCCAAGCAGGCGTGCCTCGGGGGTACGCCTGCCCGCATCGTTTCCACGCACCGCCACGCGCTTGTCCCATGCGAATGCAGCAAAGGTAACAAGGTTGATAGCAGCAAGGTAGATGCCCAGGACCTGGAGCCTGCGCAAATCCCAACCCAAGAGAATGCCTTCCACGCTCGTGTCTATCTTATAGTTCATCTGCGGCGTCCTTCCAAATGCCTAGTTGTCGTTGCGTCACATTCTACGACATGGGTGCGCAGGCATTTTCAGCGTCTGATTGGCCGTAAGAGTCGTCTGGCAGCGAAGACGTACGGGCAGTTCCCTATTTGCTCATCACTTAAGTAAAGAGATGACACCGCCGAACAAAACCAGCCATGAATTAGTGGTAATTTCCGACATACATTATGAAATTATCCCAGTTGCTGTGAATTGCGATTTCCTAAATTTACCACTGTATAAAATACACAGTGGTAAATTTAGGAAGCGCCTGCCGCAAAACCCCAGATAATTCTTTAATCCTCTTCTAAATTTACCACTATTCTGGTCGCGATCGGTAATCCCGCACGCCAGCCGACGTGATCACTCACCTGCAGCAGGAAAAATCACGCGTCATATGACCAACGAAGACATTCATGAGAAAACAGACTCTTCCCTGCGGTTCAAGAATTGGAGAAGAAACATGTAACCTTGCGCTGGGGCGTCTATGTGCACGTTTGACACCGTTCCCCTACGCGCAAACTCGCACCATGCACGCCTTAGCGGCACACCCGCCTCAAGCACTTGCGCCTTGGTGAGCCCCATCGCACAAAGCTGACCCTCCTCGCCGCTTATCCCAAAGAGCAAGGGCACGTCGCTCATGTGGCACGCGCCAAAGAAACAGTCCTTCTCCCGCCAGCTCAGCACGTAGCTGCCCACTCGTCCACCTGCCCGCGCGTACGCCTTGGCAAACTCCTGCGCAGGCTCCACAAAGATCTTTCTGGACGCCCTATCGACGACCTTCTCAACCACCCGCCGAGTGAGCGCACGGCGACTCAGCGCAAGCACACTACGATGCTTTCCAAGAAACGCCGCCGCCTCTCGGGTGGTGTATCCAACAAGGACCTCGTGGTCCGGCGCCACTTGGGCAAGTCGCGCCAACACATCAGACTCTGGTGGCAGAGGGTCCACCCCCATGTGCGGGGCAAAGACCAAAAACCTTGCGTAACCCTTCTGTGGAACATGAGAGCCAATGCTCGCTTGGACGGCACGCACGTCCTCAATCGGGGCATCCACCGGCAAAGCGCAGAGCTTGTCTAACACCCATTGCTCCATTTTCCTGCGTCCCACCATCGCCCCCATGGGGTCGCTCTGCAAGATGGCCCGCCTATACAGGTGCTCGGTCCCATGCGCAAGCATGACGCAGCGAACCGCATCGGCACCGGCCGACTGCCCAAACAACGTAACCTTATCCGGGTCGCCGCCAAATGCGCCGATGTTTCGCGCGACCCATCGCAGACCCTCAATGATGTCCAGCAGCCCGCAATTGCCAAATCCCCCCTCGCGATCACGCACGAAACCAAGCGCACCCAGCCGATAGCTCAGCGCCACCACAATCACGCGGTTCTCCTTTACCAGGGGAATCCTGTTGTAGATGGGGCTGTCGCAGCCGCCGTTGCGATACGACCCGCCGTGGACCCACACCATTACCGGCAGACGCTCCTGCGCACGCACATCTTTTGGGAGCGTGATCGACAGGTATTGACACTCCTCTTCCTGCGCAAAGGCCTCGTAGTCCACGCCATACAGCATATGCTCGACGGCAGCCGAGAGCTGAATCCCCAGAGGAGCGGGATGCACGCACGCGTGAACGCCGTCGGGATACACGTACGGCACGGGTCGGTCGTATCGCCGCGATTTGGCGTAGCGGATTCCCATGAGCTGGATGCATCCGTCTTCCTCAAAGCCACAGAACGTACCCGCACTGCATTCCCACGTCTTCATGTCCGCTCCTCCCGTATGGCACGCCCTCTTACACGACCGCGCATTTGAGCACGAACGCCTTGCAAAAGCTCCCGTAGGGTTGCGCCACAAAGAGGTCGTAGCCGTGCATCTGGGCAATCTCCTTGCAAATTGACAAGCCCAGTCCGCTGCTGCCCTCCGCGCTCCTGGAACCGTCCTCCCGCGCAAATGGCTCAAACAGCTTCTGCGGGTCTCCCAACAACGGCCGACCCGTGTCTGCCACCACCACGCAGGCGACTCCCGCCTTGCGGTCAAGCTCAAGCAGCACAACCGTTCCCGCCTCGTTATGTCGTGCCGCATTGGCCAGCAGGTTGGAGACCACGCGCGCGAGCTGCACGGGATCGGCATGCACCACACAGGGCTTCTCGTCCACACGCACGTCAAACTCCATGCCTACGGATTCCATGTCGGTATAGGCAAGCGCCGCCTCGCGAAGCAACAGCTGGGACAGGTCCACGTCCTCACGCTCAAGCGCAAAGTCGCCACTTCCCAGCTTTGCGTAGTCAAACACTGTAGACACCAGCTCGCTCATCTTGTCCGTCTTGCTGCATATGGCGCGAACGTATTCGTCGTGGGTCTGCTTGTCCCTCACCAGCCCGTCGTCCAGCGCATGCGCCATCCCGCCAATGGCCATGAGCGGCGTGCGCAGGTCATGCGCTATGTCGGTCATAAACCGGTTGCGCCGCTGCTCCAGCTCTTGCACCTCTCGCTCGCGCTCCTCTTGTATGGCGCGCACCCTACGCGCCACCAAAAACGAGAAGACCGCAGCGCCTGCCGCCACCGGCAGAGCCAGCACCACGAGCATGAGCAGCACGATGCCCACAAACGCCGATTGCAACGCGATGCCGGCCGCGCTGAGGTAGTTCGCCTTTGCCAAGAAGCCCATGAGCGTGGCAATCCACGCAAGGGTCGAGGCGGCAGACGTGGTGGTGTATGCTCCCGCTGTGCCCGCGCGTGTTGCCATCCTTTCCAAGAGCGGCACAAACGCGTGCTCCTCAAAGAGCGCAACGCCATGCTCAGTCGCCACAACCACAAGCAGGACCACCACAAACCGGCTGATGAGATAGAACGGCAGGCCGCGGAGGTCGTCCGTGCCACGAGACTGCGTGGTCATTGCGTCTGGGCCTCTTTTTGCAAGCGGTAGCCTAAGCCACGAATGGTCCGTATGTAGGTGCGGCCGTCGTCACCCAGCTTTGCGCGCAACTTGCTCATGCACACCATAACGCTGTTGTCCGCCGCCACATAGTCCTCTCCCCAACCGCACTCGTATACCTGCTGCTTGGTAAACACGCGACCCGGATGCTCCATGAGCATGCACATCACGCGCCATTCCGTGCCGGAGAGCTCGATGGGGTCTCCGTTGCGCGTGAGCGTGCAGGCCTCGCGGTCAAGCACGAGGTCTTGGCAGCGCAGCACGTTTTTGTGGACGTTCGTGCGCTGCTCTTCTCCAGTTACCACCGCACCTCGCGCGCGTCGGATGACCGAGTTCACACGCGCCACCGCCTCCAGCGGATTGAACGGTTTCACCATGTAGTCGTCGGCGCCCAGGTTAAGGCCCAAGATCTTTTGCGGGTCTTGTCCCTTGGCCGAAATTACGATAATAGGCACGTCGCTGCTTTGCCGGATGCGCTTTATGACCTCGTACCCATCGAGCCTGGGCATCATTATGTCGAGCAGGCACGCGTCCACGGGCGTGGTCTGCATAATCTGGAGCGCACGGGCACCGTCCTGCGCCTCCACGACCTCGTAGCCTGCGTTCTCCAAATAGAGCGCCAATACACGTCTGATGTCCTGCTCGTCATCTGCTATCAACACGCGATACGCCATGATTCCTCCTCACGCCCATTCTACACCCTGAGCAAAAAGGGGTAACCCCTTTTGACTCAAGCTAGCCAAAAGGGGTTACCCCTTTCTGCTCACACCGCACGCGGTTACTACGCGTTTGGCAAGGTGGGAGCGTTGTAGCGCAGGGCCTCATACAGAGCCGCATTGGTCTGGTTCTGATACGGAGCCACATAGAAGATGGACAGCAGACCAAGCGTGAGTCCCGAAAGCAGGTGCCACCCAATAAAGGACAGGTCGAGCACAAACGCCTTCCACTTGTTGCCCTGCATCATCTGCTTGCTCTGCTCCAGAGCCTCGGCAGTAGTGAGGTTGGGGTTGTCGTTGAGCAGGTAGCCCACCATGCGATACTGGTACGCCTTAATGATGCCAGGCACAATGAGGAGCAGGCCCCACAGCACGATGTACAGGTCACGCAAAAAGAGGGTCTTTGCGATCTGTTTGTAGTTGCTGTCAAAGACAAAGGCGAGTTCCTTTACCTCGGCCTTTTGGTTGAGGTTGCAAAGGAAGAAGCGCTCGGCGCCCATGGCGAGCGGGTTAAAGATAAGGGCGTCCAGCACGCAAGCGATGACTACCACCACAAGTATGACAAGAACAACAATCATCACCGCTATGCCAGCGCCAACAGCAAGCGCGGCCTTTTCGCTCGGGGACGTGTTGGCGTCTATGTCGCGCATCATCTGCTCAAGATTGGCCTCCGCGTCGTCATTGTCCATGTACGTGTACTCGCTCAAGTCGTCGTAGTCGTAGTCGTAATCGCTCTGCGTCTGCACCAAGGCGCTGTTGTTGCGCGCAATGTTACCGGCTATGGTTGACGCCGAGCTCGCGCCACCGGCACCGCCAACTCCGCCCGCAATAACCGCGACCAAAAGAGCCACGAGCACGGACTTCCAGTAGTTGGCCTTCACAGATGCCTTTGCCTTCTCCTTTAGGTCTCTTCTTTTCCACATGATTCCCTCCTTCGTACGAGGCCTTGCGGCCCTTTCCATGGTTATAAAATACGACCCGACCCTTTCACCAAGCCATGTCCCAACCTTTCTGTTTTCTTAATCCTTGTGTGGGAATGGCAGTGGAACACCCTTTCCGGGAAAGGGTGTTCCACGCTCAGTCCTCTGGCACGGCATCCAGACGTATGTGCGACCGGTCGGCAAGAGTGCGAAAGCCCTCGCCAAGCCAGACGCTCGATTCGCCCGGGCCCAGCACCAGCGGCATGCGCGTGTGATAGGCACCCACCTCGGCATTGGGGCGCGTGGTCACAACCGAGAAGCGCTCGGCATCGCACACCCCGGCCAACAAGAACACGCTGCGGCCCGGCATGGTAAAGCGCACGTCGGTGCCGCGACGGTCGCGCGCCTTTGTCCACGACTCATAGAAGCCCCGCACGGGCACCAGGCATCGGCCCGACAAGATCGGACCTGCCCATAGCCCTTCTCCCGAGCTGGCTTGGGCCAAGGCCGTCTCCACGCGCGTGTTAAACACCAACTTGGACGTGCCGCCGCGCTCCATGGAGAAGCCCCACGTAAGCTCGGCCACGTCCAGCTCTCCGCGCTCATCCACCACAAAGAGCGGCATCTGCTTGCCCGGATACGCGTCGGGCACGAGGGTGCGCGCGTCTCGGCGCGGCACGCGAGCGCGACCGGTCTGCCGCATGTCGCCCAGCGCCTGACGCAGCTCCTCAATCAGAAGCGGTGAGATTCGGTGGCACATGGCGTATTCCCTAAAGGCCCATTACGCACGAACCCGTACTTGGACGGTCGCGGTCGCTCTTGACATATTTTGTCGCTGCTCCGCGCATGTTGCACTCCGCGAGCTCAAGTTCGCCGTCTATGTAGGGTTGGTACATGGCGTCCACGCCGCTCGAGCCGCCTGACACGCTGTCGCAGTCGTCGCCCCACGCCAACGCGCTTTGCACTATGCGAATGCGCTCCTCGCGCGTAGTGTCCTTTATGAGTTTGCTCTTTCTCATGGTCCTCTCCTCCGTGCGTGCAATAGCTACATTCTACTCGTTGCATATATGGGCGTAAACCGCATCGAGGGTGGTGGAGGCAATGCCACACGAGAGCAAGTACGCCCGAACGCTCCTGTGGCTTTCTTAGAGACGTGGTCGGTGAGCCTACCTGCGGGGCGTCGAGCCGCCGACGTCGTACTCGTCCCCAATCACCCTCGGACTCTTGTCGTTGCCGCGCAACCGCGCGACCTACCGCTCGAGGCCCTCATATATTGCAACCATTCCACCCGATGGAAGGCGGAGCCATAGCTCTGGCAGCTAGCGTGTGCTGATGCTATAGAACTCGTAGTCCGCGGTGTGGCGCGATATGGAGCACTCGAAGGGCGTTCCATCGTCCAGATAGGCAACCTGCCGGACCTCAAGCAACGGCTCGCCCGGGCCGATCTGCAGCCACGCGCACTCGTCGTCGGTGGGCATGACGGCCTTGATCACGCGGTGTGCGCTGCCGATCTTGAGCCCCAGGTCGTGCTCTATGTAGCCATAGACGGATGCATGCAGGGTGCTTTCGCGCAGATCGGGAATGAGCTTGATGGGCATGCAGGTGTATTCCACTACGAGGGGTCTCCCATCGACTTTGCGCACGCGGCAGATGTGGTAGGCAAACTCGTCACGTTCCATGTTCAGCCGCCGTGCGACCTCATCGCTGGGCCGCACGACAGAGAAGTCATGTATCTCGCTCTCTACCGTGCGGTTTTGCGCCTGGTGCTCGGCGGAGAACCCAGCCATCTGCTTAGAGCTGCTTCCCTGATGAGTGCCCGTCGAAGCGGGCATGCGAGTTTCCTTTACGTAGACGCCCGAGCCACGCCTCCGTGCGATGAGCCCCTGAAGCTCGAGTTCGTCCATCGCGCGCTTGACAGTGGTGTTGCTCACCCCATAGATCTGGCAGAGTTGCGGGGTGGTGGGCAGCCGGTCGCCCTTGGCGTAGGTACCTTGGGCAATCTCGCTCTTGAGGGTGCTGACGAGCTCTTCGTACTTGGCCATGCGTGCTCCTGGTTTTCGCGCGTCGCGGTGATGCCCCTCCGACGGCCCCGTGGTTGTATGTATGATCTATTCTACGCCCAGCGCCACCAAATGTGACCGTTTGCTGAAGAAAGCATACCATTCAGAGAGAATATGTATACGTTCTTACTAATCTAATTAGAAGCGTTTAATTTATATTGCGTAAGCTGATACTAGCGATTGGAGCAACGATGAGCACGAACGAGCATAACGAAACCATCCAGGCCGGCGCAAAGGCCTGCGACCGCCTTTCAGATGACTTCTTCTTTGGCGCGGCCCTCTCCGGTCCGCAGACCGAAGGCATGTGGCAGGCCCACGGCAAGCTGGAGAACCTCTGGGACCTGTGGTCGAACCAGGACATCCGTGCGTTTCACAACCGAGTGGGATCGTATGCCGGAAACGACATGGGCGCCCGCTACGCAGAGGACTTTGCCCTCTTCCACGAGTTGGGCCTCTCCTCGTGCCGCACTTCCATACAATGGAGTCGCCTGATGGATGCCGACGGCCACCTCAACCCCGAAGGGGCGGAATTCTATCATCGGCTCTTTGCCGCGGCGCGCGAGGCGGGCGTCGAGGTCTTTGCGAACCTGTACCACTTTGACATGCCGGCCTACCTCTTCCGTCGCGGCGGCTGGGAGAACCGCGAGGTCGTCGAGGCCTATGCCTCCTATGCGCGCGCCGCGTTTACCGAGTTTGGCCAGGAGATCGAGCACTGGTTTACCTTCAATGAGCCCATCGTCGAGCCCGAGCAGCGCTACACGCATGGCGTGTGGTTCCCCTTCCATCGCGACTTTGCCCAGGCATGCCGCGTGCAGTATGGCATCAGCCTCGCCCACGCACTGGCGGTTGACGCCTTCCGTACGCTACAGTCCGCAGGCATCGTGCGCGCCGACGCCAAGATCGGCCTCATCAACTGCTTTACGCCGCCCTATACGCGCGAGGATCCCACCGCGGCCGACCTCGAGGCCGTGCGCATGGTCGATGGCCTGCACAACCGTTGGTGGCTCGACCTCGTGACGCGTGGCACGCTGCCCGCCGACGTGATTGACACGCTGTCTGCACGCGGGGTGGAGCTGCCGGAGCGTGCGGGCGACAAGGACATCCTTGCCCGCGGCACCGTGGACTGGCTTGGCTTCAACTACTACCAGCCCACGCGCGTGCAGGCTCCGGCCCACGATACCGACGAGCTGGGCAACCCCATCTTTGCCGACCGCTACGTGTGGCCCGATGCCGTGATGAACACTTCGCGTGGCTGGGAGATCTACCCCAAGGGCATCTACGACTTCGCGATGACGATGACGCGCGACTATCCCGACCTCGAGTGGTTCGTGTCCGAGAACGGCATCGGCATCGAGGAGGACCATGCGCCGCGCGACGGTGAGGGCCACATCGAGGATGCCTCGTACCGCGTGTCCTTCGTGCGCGACCACCTGCGCTGGGTCGCGCGTGCCATCGCCGAGGGCGCACGCTGCCGCGGCTACCACTACTGGGGCGTGATTGACTGCTGGAGCTGGAACAACGCCTTCAAGAACCGCTACGGCTTTGTGGAGGTCGACCTCACGCGCGGCTACGAGCGCAGGTTCAAGCAGTCGGCGACGTGGTTGCGCCAGGTAGCTACCACACACGTGGTTGCCTAGGGACCAAAGGCAATGCCTTCGGGGATAGGCCCCGAGGTTGCGATAGGAAGCGTAAGGAATCGTACGAAAGAAAGGAAGTAAGGAAATGGCAGAAGGAAAGGGACAGGCGTTCTTGGACAAGTTCGCCGAAATCTCGGGGCGGATTGGCTCGGAGGTACACCTGCGCTCGCTGCGCGACGCGTTCGCCACGATCATGCCGCTCTACATCCTAGCCGGCATCGCCGTGCTCATCAACAACGTGGTGTTCCCGCTGTTCTTGCAGGACCAGGCGTTGGCCAACGCGCAGTATTGGGGCAACGCCCTCACGCTGGGCACGCTCAACATCTCGGCTATCCTGCTGGCTGGCGTTGTGGGCTACTGCCACGCGCACAACATGCGCTACGAGCGCGACATCGCCTGCGTGGTCGTGGCCATCGCGTCCTTCTTTGTGACCATGCCCCAGAGCGTCGAGGTCGCGATCGATGACGTAACAGGCATGGCAACCGGCGTCTTCTCCACGGCTAACACCGGCACCAACGGTCTCTTTGGCGCCATCATCATCGGCCTGCTCATCGCAACCTTCCTCTTCTCCAAGAACAAGACCTCCAAGACCATCGCATCGCTGGCCGCGGGCCCGGGCATCTTTAACATCAACGAGCCTGTCATCTACGGCTACCCCATCGTCTACAACCTGCCGCTGATGATCCCGTTCGTCCTCGTCCCCGACCTGTTTATGATCATCACCTACTTTGCCACGACCGCCGGCCTCATCAACCCCTGCGTGGTCATGGTCCCCTGGACGACCCCGGTCTTTATGTCCGGCTTCCTGGCGACCGCCGGCGACTGGCGCGCCGTGGTGCTGCAGGCCGCGCTCGTGGTGCTGGGCGTGCTCATCTACCTGCCCTTTATGAAGGTCCACGAGCGTGTCCAGGCCCAACAGGCGGTTGAGGCCGAGACGCTGGCTGACTAGGGTCTGGAGTGTGAGGGATGGGACACCTTACGTTCCCGGCAGCTCTCCGTTACTGAGCAACCCTTCCTTCCTTTCGCGATGGGCGGGAGGGGACGGCGGCAACCATTGCCCCTCCCGTCCGAACGAAGGAAATGCGCAAAGCAACTCCCCCGACTCCATTTTTACACGTAAAATGGAGTCGGGGGAAAATTTCCAAATCATATCGCAAGTCGAACGTGGGACGCGAGTCCGTCCCACCCTTTACACGAGAGGGGAGCGGTTTACATGAGCAATCGTCCTGGTCTGATCATGCTCAAGCCTGTCTTTCATAACAACATATGGGGTGGACGTCGCCTCGAGGAGTTTGGCTACAATCTGCCAGACGGCCCGGTGGGAGAATGCTGGGGAATCGCCGCGCACCCGCACGGCGACTGCCAGGTGGACGGTGGCCCCTACGACGGCTTGACGCTCTCGCAGCTGTGGTACGAGCATCACGAGCTGTTTGAGGGTGCGGCGGGCGACCGGTTTCCTCTGCTGGTCAAGGTGCTCGACGCCCGCGAGAGTCTTTCCATTCAGGTGCATCCCGACGATGCCTATGCCGCCGAGCACGAGAATGGCTCGCTCGGCAAGTCCGAATGCTGGTACGTGCTAGATGCCAAGGAGGGCGGCCAGATCATCGTGGGCCAGCATGCGCACGACCGTGCTGAGTTTGCGCAGATGGTCGAGGAGGGTCGTTGGGACGAGCTGGAGAACCTCGTGCCCATCAAGAGAGGTGACTTCTTTGACATAAGACCTGGCACGATGCATGCCATCATGGACGGCACGATGATTCTCGAGACGCAGCAGTCGTCCGACGTGACCTATCGCGTCTACGATTTCGACCGGCGCCAGGCCGACGGGAGCTTGCGAGAGCTGCATCTGCAGCAAGCGATGGACGTCATCGACTATCGCGCCAAAGCCCCCACGAGTGGTTTGGTGAGCGCGCCAGAGGTCGATGGGGTCACCAAGCTCATGAGCTGCGAGTACTTTGAGGTGCTGCGCGTGCGTGTGACTCCGGATGCTCCCGTAAGCCTTATGCAGTCGCATCCCTTCATGTGTCTTTCGGTCGTCGCGGGAGAAGGTGGTACCGTGACGACCCCTGCGGGAAGCTGGAAGCTGGCGAAAGGCTCACACTGTGTGGCACCCTACGATGCAGGCAGACTGTCCTTTGTGGGTGACATTACACTCATATGCAGCTACGTCCCGACGATTGCAGCTGGTGCCTGGGGCAAGGGGGACTATCCCGACCGGCATCGCCTGGCAGGCTCGACCAAGAATCGCGTGGGCATCGACATAGGAGGCACCCAGTTGCGCGTGGCTGCCTACAGCGAGGATGGTACCGAGCTGGCCAAGGCAATCGTTCCCAATGACCATGACCTCGGACCGGCCGAGAACCTGCAGCGCTTGGTTGACTCTATCGAGAGCTGGGGAATCGATTACGCCGGCATCGGCGTTGGAGCTCCCGGACCGCTTGACTTCTCTGCGGGCAAGATTCTCAATCCGCCCAACCTGCCTGGCTGGGAGGACTTTAACATCGTGAGCTTCTTTGAGCAAAGAACAAGGCATCGCACATTCCTCAACAACGATGCCAACGTTGCTGGCTTGGCCGAGGCTCTGTCCGGTGCGGGCTGGGGCTATGAGTCGGTCTTCTTCTTCACCGTGTCTACCGGTGTGGGTGGCGCTTATGTGTATCGCAACCAAGTTGTGGGAGGTGCCAACTCTTGTGCGGCCGAGGTCTTCAACATGGTCGTCAATGAGTTTGAGGACGTACGCCCGACCATGAACGTGGGATCGGTCGAGGACCAGGCAAGTGGAACGGCGATCGGCAGGCTGGCATCCAAGCGGCTGGGCCAAACGGTGGATGCGGCAGAGGTCTTTGCCCTGTACAACGAAGGTAATGAGGCCGCGCGTGCGGTGATTGACCGTGCTGCCGACGTGTTGGCCAAGGCAGTGCACAATGTATGCTGCGTAGTTGATCCCGACATCTTTGTCTTTGGTGGGTCTGTGGCCCTAAACAACCCGTGGTTCATCAATCTAGTGTACAAAAAGGCCACTAGGCTCGTGCTCAATCCCAACACGCTGCGCTTCAAGCTGGCGCTCTGCGGCGCCGATGCGGGACTCATCGGCGCAAGCCTGCTGGTAAAGTAGATGCCACGATCGTTGGGAACGGCTGCCATTCGCCATGTTATCTGCCGCTGGGGCTATTCCCCAGCGGCCCTGTCCTCCTGTTTTGTTTGCAGCGAGGTTTTACGCACAGATAAGCGTGGCGAGTGCAGCCAGCTCCTCGTCACCGCGGTCCTAGATCACGGTGACGTTAACATGGCCTAGCGTCTGACCATCTTGGCACCGCTTGCCGACCCCGGCGTTCTGCGTGGCCTCATCACATCGAGCCCACGCTCTTCAGCCTGCTGGCCAACAACAAGAAGCTCTTCGCCGCGCAGATCGTCGCCGGTTCCGTGGCGGTGCCTTCCTCGGTCTGACGCGTGACGTCACCAGCGCCTTTGTCTTCGGCTCTGTGGTCACCTTCCCGGCCTTCGTCAACGGCGACATGATGAACTTCATCAACGCCATGATCGTCTTGGGCATCTCCACGTAGTCGGTGCGCATGCCACCCATCCCGGGGCCCTGTGAGAGCGGGGCCCTTTTGCGCTAGGCGCCGTTCACTCATGCGCAGAGGCTACTCCGCCTCGAGGAAGGCGCCGGTCTGGCGGTCCCAGAGGGACTCGTAGGTGCCGCCGGCCCGGCTGAGCTCGGCGTGGGTGCCGTCCTCGACTATCGCGCCCTCCTCTAGCACCACGATGCGGTCGAGCGCGGCCACGGTGGAGAGGCGGTGGGCGACCACGATCGAGGTGCGCCTGCGCATGAGGTTCTCCAGCGCGCCCTGCACCAGGGCCTCGGACTCGGAGTCGAGCGCGGAGGTCGCCTCGTCGAGCACGAGGATGGGACAATCCGACAAAATCGCGCGCGCGATGGCGATGCGCTGGCGCTGGCCGCCCGAGAGCTTTACGCCAC
>JAUMWL010000301.1 GCA_030529665.1 Coriobacteriales bacterium | reverse complement strand
TATAGTGGTCCCAGTTTCTTAGACAGCTGATTGAGGAAGGATAGAGAGACCCCGTACAATGGTGCCGACAAGGCACGGAAGGGGGTCGGAGATGACCAAGAAGAAGAGCTACTCGCCGGAGTTCAAGGCAAAGATCGTGAGGGAGCTCGTGGAGGGCGACGACAGCGTGGGCGTGGTCGCGGCGAGGCACCACCTGAACGCGAACATGATCTCGGGCTGGCGCAAGCAGCTGTTCGACAACGCGGAGCTGATCTACGCCCAGGACCAGGAGATACGCAAGGCAAAGGAGAAGGACGAGGAGCACCAGGAGGTGGTGGACAACCTGAATCGCATCATCGGCCAGCTGACGGTCGAGCGCGACTACCTTCAACGAAGCCTTGGCAAGAAGCTCGACGAGCTTGGACTATAGGAGGGGGCTGGTCGACCCGTCGAACGAGTCGCTCTCGATATCCAGGCAGTGCGAGCTTTTGAACCTTCCGAGGTCGAGCTACTACGCGGGGACCAAGAGGAAGAGGGACGAGTTCACCGAGGAGGAGGAGCGGGCGATGAGGATAATCGACGAGGAGCACACCGAAAACTCCCAGTACGGGGCGCGCTCGCACATGCGGAACCTCGCGAGGCACGGCATACTCTTCGGCCGGCACCACGTCGCCAGGCTCATGAGGTGCATGGGGATCAGGTCGACCGCTCCGCAGCCCGACACCTCGAAGCCGGCGAGGTACCACAGGAAGATTCCCTACCTGCTGCGCGGCAAGCGGATCGGCTTCCCAAACCAGGTGTGGTCCACAGACATAACGTTCGTGCCGCTCGGCCGCGGGCACGTCTACCTCTCGGCGGTGATCGACTGGTACAGCAGGTACATAGTGGGATGGAGGCTGCACGACACCATCGGGGCCGACGAGTGCGTCATGTGCATGGAGCGGGCCTTCGAGGAGAACGGCACGCCCTCGATCTGCAACAGCGACCAAGGGTCGACCTACACCGCGCAGATATATATAGACTGCCTGGCCAGGCACGGCGTCGCGCAGAGCATGGACGGCGTAAAGCGCTGGGCGGACAACGTCTTGATCGAGCGCTGGTTCCGCGACCTGAAGCACAACTGCATATACCAGACGGAGTACAAGAACATGCGCGAGCTGAGGAGGGTCATATCCGAGTACGTGGAAAGGTACAACTTCAGGAGGCTGCACTCGTCGCTTGACTACGAGACGCCGGCCGAGTGGTACTTCAGCGGAATCAACGAGTCGAACGCGCCTGCGGACAAGATGATGAAGTGGGCGGCATGAGGGACAACGTCAGGCAGGAGAACGTTCTAATGGGTCAATGTGGTCTCTCTATGAAAACCGATTCTTCTGTCCAAAGAAACCTGCCACTTTAGTTCTCGAAGGGCCCGTAGACGAGAGGCGCAGGTCCCGCCCCACGCAGTGGCCGGCCCCATGACCTCGGCGATCATTGCGCCGGCCTCGCCCGAGGCCGGGGGCGCGGCGTCCCCTGGCCCACGTCGTGCATTGTTGCGATGGCAGTTGTCCTCCGAACGCACGGGGGGCGCGCCGCCGATCGGACGCGCCCCCCCCGTGCGTGTTCTGCCGCTCGGCCGGCCCAGGTCGCCTGCGGCCAGAGGCTCGCTAGGCGGACCTGCAGGCGGCGACGCCCTCGTCGTAGCCCGCCGGGAACTGGCCCTGCGGGAGTATCTGCACCTCTATGGCCTCGGCGCGCCTGGAGAGACCCGTGGTGCCGGCGTCGGCGCCGTCACGCGCCCAGCCGAGCCAGCCGTAGGTCTGGCTGTGCACGCGGTACCAGACGGAGTAGCCGCCCTCGGCGGCGAGCTCCCCGGTGAGG
>JAUMWL010000300.1 GCA_030529665.1 Coriobacteriales bacterium | reverse complement strand
AGCGGCCGCTTGCCTGGTGCTTGAGGATGGAGAGCTCAAACGAGCCGTCGGCGTTGAGGATTGCGCTGATGCGCGGGGTGAAGTTGGGTGCGTCGGGCTCGAACTCGCGCGTCATGCAGCCAGTGCGAAAGTCGCCCGCCTCCACGATGGTGTCGGTCTGGTCGCCGTTGGTGACCACGAGCGCGTCGCCCATGGTGCGCACGGGGTGGTAGATAATGAGGCTGGGGTCCTCCACCAG
Organism: Coriobacteriales bacterium; assembly: GCA_030529665.1. Lineage (GTDB taxonomy): Bacteria > Actinomycetota > Coriobacteriia > Coriobacteriales > Atopobiaceae > RUG440. The sequence continues at coordinate 1,603 of JAUMWL010000300.1, read as the reverse complement.
CTCGGGCTGGTGCGCCTCGGTGCGGATGCCGTCGTCGGTTTGCACAAAGATGCGGTTGCGACTGTTAAAGCTGCGACCCATTATAAAGTAGTACACGCGGTCCTTACCAACCACAATGCCGCGGCCGGGGTAGGCGTTGTTCTTCAGCAGCTCAATAAGGTCTTGCATGCTAGTCCTTTCTTCGTTTGGCCAGCTGGGGGTGCGTGGCCAATAAGCGCGTGGCGTTTGGGGCTTGGCCCCTGGCCGTTTGCCAAAAACACAAAGGCAAGCCCCCGCAGTGCGAGAAGGCTTGCCCAGACGGTCGGCTCTATGTGCGTGCTGCTCCCCCGTGGTTGACCACGATTATCCGTCAGTAACAGCACGAGACGTACTGTAGCATAAGAGCCCCCTCTACGTGGGAAAACCACAAGCGACGGCGTACATGTAGGGATTCCCATGTGAGCATATAGGGGAGGTGGTTGTTGTTGCGCGGAGGGACAGTACACAATTACAGTGCGCTCGAGAACGTGGCGCAGTTTATCTGGGGTTTTGCAAACAGAATTGTCTCCGTTTTGTAATTGTGTGCTCGTGGAGTTGTTGCAGAACACACAATTACAAAACTAACGGATTGCATTACCCGTTGACCTGCGGTTTTTCAATTCGGGATTGTAAGCGTGAAAATAGAATCATCGAGACCATGACCGATCGGCATGACAAAGCGAGCCCATGGTGCGGCCATGGGCTTCGGAGCCTATGGGACGCCCCGTCAGTCGGGGGCCCTGAGCGACGAGACGTCGTATCCCAGCGAGGCGAGCAGCTCGATGGCCCTCGCGGCGTCGTCGACCCCAGGCTCGCGCCGATCCGCGGAACCACCTCCCCCCGCCCTGTCGGTCGGGTCGAACAGCTCGCCGTTCGACAGCATGCGGTAGATGCACGCGAGCATCATGCGCGCCACTGCGATGATCGCCCTCTTGTGGCCCCTGCGGGCCTTGATCCTCTGGTACTTCCCGGCGAAGTAGTCCTCCCCCTTGCAGCGGGTGGACGCCGTCAGGGCGCACTGCACCAGCAGCGGCTTGAGGTAGGTCCCGGCCCGCATCACGTGGCTCGACCTGGACTTGCCGGCGCTCGAGTTGCTCCTGGGGCTGAGGCCGGCCCACGAGCACAGGTGCCTGGCGTCGGCGAACTGCGACATGTCGCAGCCTATCTCCGCCAGCAGGACCTTCGCGGAGCGCTCGGTGAACCCGGGCACCGAGGCGACGATCGCGACGGCGTCGGAGTGCGGCGCCATGAGGCGGTCGAGCTCGGCGTCCGCCTCGGCCATCATGCGCGCGATCTCGTCGACGTGGCCCGAGGACAGCCTCATCTTCAGCCTCTGCGTCTCGCTCGGGGCGCAGCCGGCGACGGCCTCGGCGATCTCGGCGGCCTTGGCCCTGGCGCGGCCGCAGGCGAGCCTGCGGCACTCCTCCTCGCCGTCTTCCTGGGTGACGGTATGTCCAATTCCTGTCCATCACGTGTCGTACCATCCACACAAAGAGTTCGTACGATTTCTTGGGGGTACGGGAATGGGAGAGACGTCGATTCGCGAAGCAATCGAGATGGCCGACGAGATTGCCAGCATTGGGGA
>JAUMWL010000034.1 GCA_030529665.1 Coriobacteriales bacterium | reverse complement strand
CAAAGGTGACGGGGACGTTTGGGACAAAGGTGACGGGGACGTTTGTCCGCGCCTCGAGTAAACTACCCTAACGCGATCGTCCAGCAGAGGCTGAACTCACGTTCAGGCCCCTCCCCCACCTCAAAGTTGTGCCATCATGGTAGCCACAGAGAGGAGATGACGATATGAGGGCTTGCAACCTGCTCGCGTTGGAACAGGGCTTCAAGACGGTGCCGGCTTCGCTTGCCGCGGCCTTCGAGGCGCAGCTCTGCGAGCGTGAATTGAGGCTCGACGAAGTCAGGGAGCACGAGGCGCGTTCGCTCGTGGCCCTCGTGGAGTCGTTGCGCGCGCATGGCCTCACGGACCCTGCGCCTTATGAGGGGTTTGTCTTCTCGTTCACCATCCCCCAGATCAGCAGCGAGTTCGACCTGCTCAGAATCTGCGAGACAACCGTCGTAAACATCGAGCTCAAGGTCAAGGACGTGGGCGTTCGGCGCATCGAACAGCAACTCGCCCGCAATAGGTATTATCTGGCGCCACTCGAACGCACGACCTACACCTTTACCTACGTCGCAGACACGGGCGCACTCTACGAGATGGGGGCGGACGGTGCGCTCGCACGCGTTGACACCGCGCGGCTCGTGCGCGTGCTCGCCACGCCGGACGTCCCCTATACGGGTCACGTGGAGCATCTCTTTAAGGCGAGCAACTACCTCGTCTCGCCGCTCAACGACACCGAGCGCTTCCTTCGCGGCAGCTATTTTTTAACCAACCACCAAATGCAGATCAAGCGCGACCTGCTTGAGGCCTACGCCAGCAAGACGTCGACGCTGCCACCATGCTATTTGGTGTACGGCAGCGCAGGAACGGGCAAGAGCCTTTTGCTCTATGACCTCGCAAAGACGCTTGGCGGCACGCGCAGGGCGTGCGTCGTGCATTGCGGCACGCTATCCGACGGCCACGACAAGCTCAACCAGCAGCAAGGCGGCTTTGTAATCCTGTCGGCGAAGCGCGTGGAGCGCGTGGACTTCGCCCCCTTCGAGGCCATCCTCGTCGACGAGGCACAGCTGCTCTGGCCAAGGCAGCTCGAGCACCTGGTGCGCGTGGCAGCAGGTCAGGGCAAGTTGCTGTACCTCTCGGTCGGCCCACGTCAGACAGCTCCGCGTCGCGGCACGGGCGAGGACGTGGAGAAAATCGTGCGTTCCGTCTACTCACACCCGAGCATCTGGAAGCTCTCACAAAAGATCCGGACCAACCGAGAGCTCGCGGCCTTTTTACGCGCGCTTTTCCACACGTCTGGTTCTCCGCGCGTGGTCCGCACCCACGATGTAAAGGTCTACTGCGCCAACGGCATTGATGGTGCACAAGAACTCGTTGGGGCATTGCGTGCAAAGGGGTACCAGTTTATCTCCTACACGGGAGACGCACCGAGCGTAACGTCGTTTGACGAGGTAGTGGCCATGGATTGTCCAAGCGTGAGCGCCGTCATTGGCCAGGAATTCGAACGGGTCGCCATGGTCGTAGGCGCTCGCTTTTCCGTTCCGGAGGCCACGTACTATAGGCAGCTCCTCTACGAGGGCCTCATCTGCGCACGCGACAGCATCGCGCTCGTCGTGCTCAACAACGAGCCCCTGCTGCGCGACGTCCTGCGCATCCTTGACCGGTAAAATGAACAGGGGACGGGTTTTTCGTTCACGCTCATCACCCACAAAAAGCCGTTGCCTTCACAGACGTTGGCGGCGGCCTTCTCAAATGGAAGCAGGACAAGGGGAACGGGGACGTTTGTTCCACTTGGCGGGATGCAGGACAAACGTCCCCGTCACCTTTGTCCGGGCTAAGGAGCCCCGCAAAAGCGCAGGTAGGGGGCCCGGTTCTGCGGCCCCGTGTTTTTGGAGCCCGAAATTTCAAACACGAAAGCGAGTTAGAAAGTGAAACAGCGCCCCTCCCCGCCCTGGTCATCGGCCCACGGCACCGCGCGGTCGCTCAGGTGTGACGGCGCACCCCCCGTCGCTAGAAGGTCCTCAGGTCATCCACGGGTGTTGGGACTGAGCCAAAACCCCGGTGAGAAAAGGGGCCAAACCCCTTTTCTCACCTCGAAGCCGTAAGCCCGTTTCTGCCGCTCGTCGGTTTCCTGGCCCCCAACGCCAGACGCATGCGCCACATGGGATATGGTCGAATGGCCATAAGTGATAGCGAAATGGGATGCGGAAGGGACGGGCCGCGTTATGAGAAAGTGGATGGGACTTGCGTGTGCCGCGCTTTGCGCGCTCACGCTGGCGCTCGTTGGGTGCGCAGGAACTCGGGTGCAGGGCGACAAAGCGGGCGCCACGGCAAACGGTGCGGCGGGCGAACATGCCCAAGAGCTGGAGAAAGCGCTTGTCAAGCATTGGAACCTCTCCCGCACCGAGCAGGACGGCCTCACGATTTGGAACGAGGACGACGTCATGTTGAGCCTCTTTTTAAAGGAGGACGGGTCCGCAACCATCTCGCAGGCGAACGGCGGCGCCGTGTTCGGCCGTTGGGAGGCCTTCGACTACGACGACATCACGTTCTACAAGGAGGAATACGGCAGCAGTCGCAGCGGAGGAAAGCGCCATACGACAAAGGTGTACACGGCTTATCCCGCAACCTACAAGCCCGACACGAACGAGCTTTTGTTAGACGCCGGCGCATGGGACACCGAGGGGACGCTCTGCTTTTCCGACGGCATCAAGTTCATGAGCGAACGAGTCTCGGTTCCCAGTTCCAACGACATCACCGACATCAAGGACGCCTCGACCCTCGTTGGCGACTGGGAGCTGTTTTGGGTCATGGACGGCGACACGGTGGCGGAGGGCCAGGCCAACAAGCTCGCCACGTGGAAGGGCTATAGAAACGGAACCCTGACCTTGGCGGAAGGCGGCAAGGGCACTTTTTTGGGCAACGAGGTGGAATGGTGGATGGATGAGGGGTTTGCCACAATGGCCGTAGTGGGCGAACCCGGCAAGCGAGAGAGCTTTGACATCGAGCAGCTGCCCAACAGCATCGTGGTCACGAGCGCAGACGACGGCAACACGGACATCTGCTACCAGTTTGCCAAGTCAAAATAACGTGCAGCTCCTCAATATCGCTTGTCATGAAACTGAGCAAACTGAGTATTACTTATAAACCGGACATATACCGGCCAAACACGTACGTCGAATGAGAGGAGTGACCATGAAACTCAACGACTTGGATCCCGAACTACGTGAGAAGGCACTTGCATGCAAGACCTCGGACGAGCTTGTCGAGCTGGCAAAGGAATCGGGCATTCCCATGACCGACGAGCAGCTGGCTTCGATATCGGGCGCAGCCAACTGGGAAACGTGCACCGACAACTGGTGCCACGACGACGACATCTGGTAGACACTCGGGTCCTTGGGGACACTTCCCCAACGACCTTCTTCCATGCGTCACTGCTCGCTTGAACCCGCAAGCTCTTCGCCTGAGCCCACAATCCACTCGTCTGCCGAGCGGGACGATGGCCCCCACGCGACGCGCTTGGTGAGTCCACGTGTGCAATAGCGGCACATGGGCTTCTTGGTGCGCCTAAAGTCGTCAATCTCTTGAGCACTACTGATGGCCACAAGCTCGAGATAGTCGTTGGGTTCGTGCCAAAACGTCGTCCCAAAGCGCTCGTTGAGCTTGCCAAAGAGCGCTCCCCTGTCGCAGGGGTAGATTCGCCCCTCAAGGAGCTGCATGGTAGAGCCTGCCAGGGGGCACTCAAGAAATGCCTCAGTCGGGTTCTGCGACCCCGTCGGGTCGAGCGGCCTCTTAAGGAAGAACCCCTCGCCCTCGTCGGACACGGCAAGCCCGCCCCCGAGGACGGCGCGAATGCCCCGCGTGCGTGCGCGCCTAACGAGCTCGTCATAATCGACACCCGTGGGATACGGGGTGACCATAATCTCGGTGCCCGTCTCCCAAAGCGTCTCCCAGAGCGCCGACGATGCCTCCTCCAGCAGAAGCCCGTTGGTAACCAGCCGTATAGTAATCCGAGGCAGGTGTCTGCGGGTAAGTCGCACAAGGTCCGCTAGGCGCGGGTGCAAAAGCGGCTCGCCGCCCATAAGGCAGATGGCTTCAAAGAACTCCTCCGCGCCTTCGATTCCGCCAAGATGAGCAAGGTCACGCTCGAAGTCATCCGCAGAGAGGAACTCGGGCTCCGCGATGGGCGAATAATGAAAACAGCAAGCGCAGTTTAGGTTGCAATGGCTCACGAGGTCCACGCCGAGCGTAGGTCGCTTGAACATGCGCTTTAGGTGGTACGCGAATGCCTGCTCGCACGCCGAGTCCTGCCCACGCGCGGCCGACCCGCCATGCCCGTCCTCGCCTCGTGCGGTATCGTACGAGAGCACAAGGCTACTCCAAGGACTGCACTTCGCCATTCTTTCTTCTCGCCTTTCGTCCGGGAGTCGTCCGCAATCAGAAGATGGACAAACGTCCCCGTCCCCTTTGTCCCTGATTGAAGGGCTACAGCCTTGCGACTTTGTGGCCCTGTTTATATCATAATAATTGTGTCATCTAAGCAAGAGGCGCCGCAAACGCGGCACGACGGCATAGAAAGGATTGATGAATATGCGCTATGAAGAGCTGTCGCCTGAGCTGCAGGAGAAGGTCGCAGCATGTCAGACTCCCGAGGAAGTCATGGCACTTATCAAGGAATCCGGCGCGAGCTAACCGATGAGGAACTCGATCAGGTCGCCAGCGGAGGTGGGTCCTGGGGTAGCGGTTCGAACACCAGCTGCCCCAACTGCGGGTCCAACAGCCACCACACCATACACACGGGCACGGTCAATCAGCAAAACGTCTGCAACAGCTGCGGATGCGTTTGGGGCTAACGGCCCTCGCGTCGCACAACGCCTTTTCCATCGTATGCAACGGCACGCGATTGCCAACGGATGCAGACATCGCGGCACGTAACGCTCGCAAAAACCGCTAGGGTATCGCCTGGCGGTTTTTCGTATAGTAAGCGGCAGCGCAAACCCCAATCACGGAGGCAAGCATGGAGTTCAAGGGCCTGACCCCCGAGCAGCAGGAGAAGATCAAGGCATGCAAGACGCCTGAGGTCGCCTCCAATTCTGCCGACGCTCGCGCATCCCAGACTGGTGTTATGCACTCGGCGAACCCCTTTTGGGACCTTGAGGCTTCTCTTGGAGAGGGCTTGGGTGCGTTTAAGCCCGATCTGCGACCGACGTCGGAGATTCTTGAGGAGGCCGAGTGGGAGCTTCTGGAGGAGAAGGAGCTCGTATGAGTGACAGGCCGCTCATTAAACGTCTGGGTTAGCGAGACGTACGCACGCGCTATTCTCCCGTGACGACTGAATAAGAAAAGGGGTTTGGCCTCTTTTCCCACTTGCTGCAAAGTGCAACGGTGCTCAGGCGGGACACGGGCGTTTGCTGAAAAGTGCACTGGTGCATAGGTGAGAAGCCCAAATCTGCTGAGAAGTGCAACGATGCATAGGAAAACCTGCGCACTGCTGCACTTTTCAGCAGATTTCGGGGTCCGACCTATGCACCAGTGCACTTTTCAGCAAACGCCAGGTCGCGACCTGCGCACCACTGCACTTCTCAGCGAATCCAACTCCTTTTCCCGCCATGCTGTCCGCAGAAGTCCATAGGTCTTCGAATGAGGATTACTCCCTCATTCGAAGACAGCATACCCGACGGCCTTGAGGTGGCTAGGGTTGGGCCGCAACCCTTAAACTCCTGCACAACCCGCAAAAAACTCACTCACAACAGGTCGTATAACGTGTAACATTTTATAAGTTATACCCTATTAAGAGAGCGACCGCCCATGAAACGCAACACTCCGCGCAAACACCTTCTCATTTTTGTGCTGGTCACGCTGTTTTGCGTGCTGGCAAAGCCGGCCGCAGCACTTGCCGTCGAAACAAACCTGCGCATTGAGCTCTATGACGATGTCACCAAGGAGCGAATAACCCCGGGCCCGGGCGACTTCTCGTATGCGGCACACGTGCAAAAGGTAAACGAGGGTTCCACCTCCTACGAATACGACGCCACGCACGACTATTCGTATGGCCATTATCACTCCAAGAGCTTTGCAATTTCTCCCAACACATACGAGGCGCTAGGCTGGGTAGTCGAGGGCGGCAGCAGCTCGATTAGCATCCCCCACATGCTTATGGACACCAGTTTGTTTAACGGCATGCGCTCGGGTCAATATGACGTAGCCATACGCGTACCCAGCGACTACCAGGGGTTTGGATTGGGACAACTCAGCCTACGGGATTCTCCCCTTGTGCACAATTACGATGCAAGGCCGGGCACGCCGGGCGCGCCAGGCACCACGGCCAAGGTAGAGAAGGTAAACAACGAGTACGTTCTTAAGGCGTATGTAAAGAGACGGACCACGCATAGCATTACGTTCCAAATTGACAACCTCCAACAGCTCACGAGTGCCGGATACAGCTTTAAGGTCAAATACGAGCCGAGTTCCGATGCCAACCAGCAATTTGGGTCCAATGCGCAAACGTTCACGACCACACCAAGCGGTAACACCTTGCACTTTGATGTTCCGTGGACCCAAAATCGCCCCCAGTTGGGACACTACGCACTCGTGATGGTGGATCCCCATGCGATGGATCCCAACAGCGCGGAGTCCACCGTCTCCGAGTTTATGCTCGAGCCGCTGCGCATTCCGCGCGTGGACCCAGCGAAGGACACGTTGCCAGGCTGGACGGTGCGTTACGGCCTGCTTTTCCAACCCTGGTCCACCTGGAGGAACTCTGTTGGAGCGGACGATGCCAATCGCATGACGCAAGCCCTCGACGCCAACCATGTTGCGTTTAGGGAAACCAATAGAGTGACTAACCAAATGCTGGACGTGGAAAACAAGTGGACGCGGGTTAAGCTCGTACGCGGTAGCGCGACCGTCACTGAGGTATTTCCCAACGAACCCGAGTACTATTATGTGGGCCACACGCTCAAGGTGGACCTGGGCCTCAACACGCTTACCATACAAAAGAAGTGGTTTCCTAGCACCAACCAGCCTTCCGAGCCAGTGGTGGTCGACTACCAGGCAGATGGAGGCCCAACATATTCCGTTACCCTAAAAGCCAACGACTGGAGCAAAGTCATAGCCGTGCCTTCAAATGCGGCCATCACGTTTACCGAGAAGAACTCCGAGCAAAACTACATGCCTGCAGCTTGGAGGCTAATCGGTCCGACAGAAAGCGACGGGGCTCAAACAATCGTGCATCTGCCCACGTCGCAAGACGGCACTGTGGCGAGACTCGACGTCGTGCGCGGCACGGGCGTGGATGGCGGCGAGTGCATGCCCGCCCTAGACCAAAAAGACGCAAAGAGGGTCTTGGGCACTAACGCGTCCAGGCTTGAACTTTCAAACCAAAAGGCCCAGACCTTCAACGTAGAGAAGAAATGGGAGATCGACGCCGAGGGCAAAGACAAACCTGTGTCCATTACGGTGGCGCTTCAGGAGCGCGACGACACGGCAAAGAAGTGGGTTACCGTGGGACAGCGCGAGCTCAGCGCTGCCAACGATTGGAAGGCATCCCTCTGGGTGCCATATGACCAAGCCACTGGCACATTCCGCGTGCGCGAGCTCAGCTCCACAAACCAAACGGTGTGGGCGGAAACGGACTTGGACGCGCCTCCCATAAAGACGGCGCTCGAGGGGCTCGACAACTGGAATCAGATCTGGACACAGGACACCAGCGGCCTCGCGAACCCCCAAGCGCTCCTCACGTTCCTTACGGGACAGCGCATCAGCTACGTGCCCACGGTGGTGTACAACGTGGGCGACCACCAAACCAAGTACTACGCCAAGTACGAGACCGACGGCAACAAGACCACCATTACGGACACCGCAGTGCTGGACATCTCCATACACAAGCGGTGACTCATGTTCGGCGACGCACAAAAGCCCTCGTCCGTAAACCTCATGCTCATGGGCCGCGACGCGCCGTCGAGTTCGGAGCCCACACCGTACCTGCCCATCACCGACGCCCTGTACGGCGACGTGACGCACAATATTGCCGAGCTAGAGGCGCTCAAGGACGCACTGAGTGTTGGTGGCATCAGCAATCCAACAATCATCAACAACTACGTAAAGGATGGCGTGGCCATTGCCACGGCAAGGGAGAACAGCGACTCGGGCAAAAACTGGTGCGTGCAGTTTGGCGCTCGCAAGTACAGCACGGCTGGCGCGCAGCGAGAATACCTTGGCGCCGAGCTCGTGACTGGCTTTGCCAAGGTTGCGGCAGACGGCATTACCGGCGATGACCTGCCAGTAATGATCCAGCCCTTCTCGCCGCGCTACTTTACGGTGTTCGGCAGGGCATATCAAGTCCCCGCGCTCAACGCGGACTACGAGCGCACCTCCAACGTCATCAACACCTGGCTCTCGGCCGACTCGGTCGGCAACGTCGGTCGCACCATTGGCGGCACCAAGTACTGGAACGACAACAACGACGCGGCGGGCAAGCGACCCTCACAGATTACGCTGCACGTGTATGCCAAGGAACAGAACAACGACGAGGCCGTGCTCACCGAGGTCACGGGCTCACCTCTTACGGTTAAGGCATCCGACGGTTGGGTGTGGAGCCTGGCACTGCTCAACGGCGACGCCTCGCTGAGCAAGGAGCTCAGCGTCGTAGAGGAAAGACCCGACGGCTACGAGCCCACGCCCTTGTCTACCTACGGCATCTGCAACACATACAACGCTGACGCCACCAACAGGGTCCACAAAACAGGCAAGGTGGTATGGGATGACGACAACGACGCTGCCAAAAGACGTCCGTCCAGCGTTAGGGTGCGCATAAAGGCCGACGGTGAGGTAGTCGGCACGCGCATTGTTACCCAGGACAACGACTGGACGTGGTCGTTCCCCAACCTGGACAAGCAAAAGGACGGCAAGGACATCACGTACACCGTGGAAGAGGATCCCGTGCCGGATTACGGCACCTCGGTGGATGACCCTCGCAACACCATAACCAACAAGTACCGCAACAAGCGCATAAACATAAACGTGAGCAAGGTGTGGGACGACAACGACGACGCCGATGGCAATCGCCAAAGCACGGTAACCGTGCGACTGCTCGCAGATGGCGAAGTGATTCGCCGCAAGACCCTTGCCGGCAGTGAAGACTGGAAAGGGGCCTTTAGGGACCTGCCCACATACAACAGCGACGGGAAGGAAATCGCGTATTCGGTCGAAGAGGAGACGCCGCCGGAGTACGTTGGCAACGTTACGGGCAACGCCCAAAGCGGCTTTACCATCACCAACACCTACCATCCCACCACCACGAACATTAACGTGAGCAAGGTGTGGGAGGACAACGACAACGCCAATAACACGCGTCCGGAGTCGGTAACCGTGCGCCTGCGCGCCGATGGCGTCAACACGGGCAAAACCCTCACGCTCAATGAGGCAAACAACTGGAAGGGCACCTTTGCTGCGCCCAGATTCTGGAAGCTCAAGGCTCGTACCTACACCGTAACCGAGGACCCCGTAGACGGCTACAAGCAGCAGGTTGAGGGCAACGCCGAGAGCGGGTTCGTGGTTACCAACACGTACGCGAACGAGAAGGTCCACATTAGCGGCTCCAAGATTTGGGACGACGAGGACGACCAGGACAAAAAGCGGCCAGAGAGCATTACGGTTAAGCTGCTTGCCGATGGCGTGCAACAGGATGAAAAGACGGTCACGGCGGCGGACGGCTGGGCTTGGGACTTTGGAGAGAGGCCCAAGCACAAGGACGGCGGAGGGCAAATCACCTACACCGTGATCGAGGACCCCGTGACCGACTACGTGACGCAAGGCGTCGGGACCGCCGAGAATAACTACAGCATAACCAACAAGCACACTCCCGAGACCGTGGAGGAGGTACGCGTAACCAAGACTTGGAACGACGACGACAACGCGGCAGGCAAGCGTCCCGAGTACATTACGATGCGCCTGTACGGCGACGGCGTGGAGCTGGACGACGACGAGGTGAGCGCCGATGACGACGGCAACTGGAACTTGAGCTTTACCAACCTGCCCAAGTACGACAACGGCAAGCTCATCTCCTATACCGTGAGCGAGGACGCGGTGCCCGACTACACGACCCAGATTACCGACACTGCCCAAGACGGCTACAACATCACCAACACCTATGATTCCGGCAAGACCAGCGTGAGCGTACGCAAGGTGTGGGACGACGAAAATGCTGTTGGAAAGCGCCCCGAGTCCGTAACGGTACGACTGATCGCGGAGAAAGATGACGACAAAGAAGATGAAGATGAGGAAGAACCTGAAGTCGGCCACGTGGTGCTCTCGGAGGAGAACCAGTGGACCCACACCTTTGAGCGAGTCGATGCAGATAAGACCTATTGCGTGACCGAAGACCCCATCCCGCAGGACCAAAATGGCGAAACGCTCTACACGAGTACCGTAAGCGGCGACCAGCAGACTGGCTTCGTTATTACCAACAAGCTCCAACCGCAAAAGACGAGCGTTACGGTTACCAAGAAGTGGAAGGATAATGCCGAGGCTGCCGAAGGTGGCAGCGAGGGCGGCGAGAATAACAACGAGGGCGGCAACACGCAGCCCGCCGATCATCTTTCGGATTCCGTTAAGGTACAGCTCAAGGCAGACGGCAAGCCAGCCAAGGACGAAGACGGCCAGCCCATCATCGCCACGCTGAATGCTAACGGCAACTGGACCCACACCTTCGACGACCTGCCCAAGTACAAAGCGAGCGATAGCGATGAGGAAATCGTCTACACCGTGGACGAGGATCCGGTGCCCGATGGCTACACCAAAAAGGTAGAGGGCGACGCCGCGCAAGGCTTTACCATTACCAACACCAAGTCTTCCGAGCAAGATGGCTACGAGGTCGAGAAGGTCTGGGACATCGACAAGCCACAAGGGCAGGACCGCCCGGACTCCATCGTTGTCGCCCTGCAAAAGCTTGAAGAGCCCCAAGACGCAGGCGAGGGCGGCGAGGGCGAGGGCGCCCAAACCCAAGATCCCACGTGGAAAACCGTCAAAACCGCCACGCTCAATGAGGGAAACAGCTGGAAGGCCAAGTTGGTTCCGCCCACAGAGCAGGACGGAGGCGACGGGCAGGACAGTGCGCAGGGAGACGCGCAAGGCGACGATCAGGGCGATGAGCAAAAGAAGCCCACCTATCGCATTCGCGAGCTCAAGGGCGACAAGGATTCCGATCCCGTATGGGCAAAGACCGACTCCGACGCCAAGACCACCAAGACCTTGTCGGAGATTCTGCGCGACCCCGAAACCTGGGCGAACGCGAGCGATGGCAAGCTCAGCGACGACGCAAAGGCACTTCTCAACCAGATTAAGAGCGCTGCCAAGAGCACCGACACCTGGCTTGACTTCTGGGAGAATGGCGTGGACCAAAAGAAGCTGGACGAGCTGCTCACCATTACCACGGCCGAAACGTACGAGCCAACGGTTATATACGAGACGAAGGACGGCAAGACCAAGTACTATGCCAAGTACGAGACTGACGGCAACAAGACCACCATTACCAACACCGCAGTGCTCGACGTGTCCATTTGGAAGCGTTGGCTCATGTTCGGCGGCGCCAAGAAGCCCGACAGCGTGTTGCTCATGCTATTTGGACGAGCAAAGTCTGCCGAGGGAGAGCAATCGGCCCCCTACCTGCCCGTGTACGATGCCCTGTATGGCGATAAAAAGAACGCCGTTGACCTTGCGGACATGATTGGTATAAAGGAAACGCTTCTTAAGATACCTTTCGTTACCGAAGAAAAGGTCAACGAATACCTTAAGGTAGGCCTGGCCTTGCAAAAGGTAAAGGCCGACGAGGAGGATCCCGACAGCCTGCTTAAGGGCTGGAACGCGCACTTTGGCGTGCGAAAATACGACCAAACGGGACACGAGCGCGAGTACCTGGGCGCCGAGATGGTAAGCGGGCTTCTAAAGCTCGGCGCCGACACACTAACGGGCAAGGACTTTCCGGTAATGCTCCAACCCATCCCACCGATGTACTTTACGGTGTTTGGCAAGGCATACAAGATTCCCGTGGTCGACGCAGACTACGAGCGCACCTCAAACGTCATCAACACCTGGCTCAAGCTCAACTTCGATATAGGTCGCGGCATCGGCGGTACCAAGATCTGGGACGATAACAACGACCCCGACCGTCCGAGCGAGCTAACGCTGCACGTCTACGCCAAGCAGGACGACAATAGCAAGCAGGAGGTCACGGGCTCGCCTATTACGGTAAAGGCGCCCGATGGCTGGGTGTGGAGCCTGGCCATCCCCAAGGGCGACCCTTCGGAGGGCAAGGAGCTCAGCATTGAGGAGGAGGTGCCCGAGGGCTACTCGGTTAGGTACGAGGGCTACGACATCTTCAACAAGAAGGACGGAACTAGCACCCAAACAATTAAGGGCAAAAAGACCTGGGAGGACGAGAGCAACAAGGACGGCAAGCGACCCTCGTCCATAAAGATCCGCCTGCTGGCCGACGGCGTGGAAAAGGATTCCCGCACCGTAACCGCATCCAACGGCTGGAGCTGGACCTTCTCTAACCTGCCCAAGCAAACGGATGGCAAGGACATCAAGTACACCATCAAGGAGGACGCCGTTCCCAACTACACCACCAAGGTGAGCGGTTACAACGTTACCAACACGTACAAGGGGGCGGCCAAGACACGGATTCAGGGCAAGAAGACGTGGAATGACAACAACGACGCCGCGGGCAAGCGCCCCAAGAGCATTACGGTGCGCCTGCGCGCCAACGGCACCGAGGTGGGCTATCGCGAGACCTCGGCCGCGAACGGCTGGAAGTGGGACTTTGGCGAGATGCCGCGCTACAAGGACGGCAAGCAGATCTCCTACACCCTTACCGAGGACGCGGTGGACGGCTACACCACCAAGGTGAGCGGCTACGACGTGACCAACACGTACAACAACCAAAATCCCGAGACCACCAGTGTAAGCGTGAGCAAGGTGTGGGACGACGACAACAACCGCGACGGACTGCGACCGCAATCGGTAACCGTACGCCTGCGCGCCGATGGTGCAAACACGGACAAGACTGCGACCCTCTCGGCGCAGGGCAGCTGGTCGCATACCTTTAGCGACCTAGCCAAGAAGAACACCGATGGCCAGGACATCGCCTACACCGTGATCGAGGACGTGACCGAGGAGTCGATGCCCGAGGGCTACGTGGCGCCCAAGATTACCGGCACGGCCCAGACCGGCTTCACCATCACCAACACGCACACGCCCGAGAAGGTGACCGTCTCTGCCACCAAGACCTGGAGCGATACGGTCAACGATAGCAATCGGCCCCAAAACATCACGCTCCGCCTACTTGCGAACGGCAAGGAAAAGGAAACGAAGACGATACCTGCGTCCGAGACAGCGGCGTCTGGCTGGAAGTGGGAGATAGCAAATCTGCCCAAGCGCGAGGGCGGCAGAGTGATCGCCTACACCATTACGGAAGACGCGGTGCCAAACTACACCACGACCTACTCCGTCAACGACAACCAATACAACATCACCAACACGTACAACGGCCAGGATTCCCAGACCACCAGCGTGAGTGTGCGCAAGGTGTGGGACGACGACAACGACGCCGACAGCAAGCGTCCCACAAGCGTTACGGTAAAGCTATTGGCGAACGGCGAGGATGCGAACCGGACAGTTTCGCTCAACGCCAGCAACAACTGGTCTGCCGTATTCGACAACCTGCCCAAACAGCAGGACAATCAGGAAATCACCTACACCGTAGCCGAGGACACGGTGCCCGACTACGAGGCGCCCAAGATTACCGGCACGGCCCAAGACGGCTTCACCATCACCAACACCCACAAGCCGCAAACGACAAGCGTGAGCGTGCGCAAGGTGTGGGACGACAGCGACGATGCCGATGGCTTGCGGCCGGACTACGTAATCGTTTACTTGGTGGATAAGGGCACGTCCGAGTCCGAAGACGACGACAGGATCATAGACACCTGCTACATAACCGAAGACGACGACTGGCACTGGGTCTTTGAGGACCTGCCCAACAATGCTAACGGCTACACCGTCAAAGAGGAAGCGGTGCCCGGCTACACGACCAAGATTGACGGTACAGCCCGAGACGGCTTTACCATTACCAACACGCACGAGGCCCCAAAGATGAGCATCTGCGTGCACAAGGTGTGGGACGACCAAGACGTAACAGAGCGCTATCATCCCCCCGTTACCGTTCGCCTGCTCAAGAGCAAGAACGGCGAGTTTGAGGATACAGACCAGACACTAATTCTCTTAAAACAGAATGAAGAAGACATCCTTCGAGTCGGTTACTTTGAAAATCTGCCCGCAACCGAGGACGGCAAGCCCATAACCTACTCCGTACGCGAGGAAGACACCCCCATTGCCTACACGAGCGAAGTAAAGCAGGTGGACGCGGATGACATGGTGACCTTCGAAATCACCAACACCCTCAAGCTGCTGGACGTCGTGGTTACCCAGGAGTGGGAGGACTACGACGACCTCGACAGGATTCGGCCCGTTGCCGTGGACCTCAACCTTGGCGACCAGATCCAGGATAACGACAAGGAGATCACGAAAGACGGACAGTGGGTCCGCGAGTTCGACCACCTGCCTGTATACGACAACAACATGGAGAAGATCAACTACTCCATAACTCAGGAAAACCCGCCAAATGGCTACAGCGAGGCCAAGATTGAGCGCCAGGAGGAGGAAGATTTTATCGGCATCGTCCTTACCAATGAGCACGTGCCTGGCTCCGTCTCCATCAAGGGTCGCAAGGTGTGGGACGACAACGACAACGAAGAAGGCCTGCGGCCGAGCGAGGTCACCATTCGCCTGTACGTCATGTTTAAGGAGGGTGACGAAACCATAAAGGCGGAGGTCGACAGTACCAAGGCGAGCGAGGCAACCGGCTGGCAGTGGCACTTTGACGATCTGCTCGAGCATGCATACGAATACGAGTACACCTACAGCGTGGAGGAAGATCCCGTAGACGGATACACCACCGAAGTGGAACTGAACGAGGACAAGGATGAGTACGTAATCACCAACACGCTGCAGCCCACCATTACCGTGGCAGGCAAGAAGACATGGCTGGACGATGACGATGCCTACGGCAAGCGCCCGGAGACCCTGAGGGTATACCTGCTCGCCAACAACGAGGTGGTAGGCAAGACCACCACCTCGGCCGAGGACAAGTGGATGTACGAGTTCACGGACCTGCCCAGGGAGCGCGACGGCAAGGAAGTTGTCTACAAGGTGGCCGAGGAACAGCTAGATGACTACGAGGGTGCCCGCGACGGCTACGACCTTTATAACGCCATTGAGGAAGAGTACGTGACCACCACCATACGCGGTAGCAAGGTGTGGGTAGGCGACGGCGAAGCCATGGACAAGAGGCCCGAGAGCGTGGACATATACCTGCTGGCCAACAACGTGGTGGTGGCCTCTACCAAAGCTACCGCCCAGAACGACTGGAAGTGGGAGTTTAAGGACGTCCCGGCATACGACTACGGTGAGCCAATTGTGTACACCGTTGCAGAGGGCAAGGTTAAGGATTACACCACCGGGGTGGACAAAGACGAGAACACCGACGAGTACGTAATTACCAATACCCTAGACACCACACCTCCCCCGGAGGAAAAAGTTACCATCGAGGGCCACAAGGCGTGGGACGACGAGGACAATGCGGCGGGGCTTCGCCCGCAGGACATCCTTGTGCACCTGTTTGCCGACGACGTGCTCGTGAACACGAGCACCGTAACGGGCGATGACTGGGCATGGAAGTTCGAGGACCTGCCCAAGCTTGCCGAAACGGAGCCTTACGGCTACCGCATTGTGGAGAGCAAGGTAGACAACTATCGAACCACCTACGATGGTCTCAACGTTGTTAACACGCTGCACAAAACGCACGACGAGAAGGTGACCGTGCGTGGCAAGAAGGTGTGGGACGACAACAACGATTCCGAGGGCAAGCGCCCCCAGAGCATAGAGGTGTACCTGGTGGCCAACGACGCGGAGATCGTGGGTTCGCGCACGGTGACGGCCGATGACGATTGGTCGTGGGAGTTCGCCAACCTGCCCAAGTATGAGGACGAGCAAGAGATTACCTACTCGTTTGTTGAGGATGACGTAGAAGGCTACACGGCCACGGTGGAAGGCAGCATAGCCGAAGGCTTCGTTGTTACCAACTCGCTGTACATACCTCCCAAGACGGTTGTGGTGGAAGGCGCCAAGACCTGGGACGACAACAACAATGCCCTTGGCCTGCGACCAGACCACATCGTTATTCAGCTTCTGGCCAACGGCGAGCCCCTGTACAAGAAGGTGGTAAGCGAGGAGGATGGCTGGAAGTGGCGCTTTGCCGACCTGCCCGCGCAAAAAGACGGCAAGGATGTTGAGTACAGCATTGCCGAGGATGCCGTAGAGGGCTATGTTGCCACAATCGATGGATACAACGTAACCAACAAGGTATTCGAACCCACACGGCACGACCCGCCCGTGACCAAGGTCGTGACGGGCGAAACGCCCCCCAGTCCGAGCGAATTCACCTTTGTGCTTACGCCCAAAAACGAGTCGTTCCCCATGCCAAACGACAAAACGGGCGGCAGCGCAACGACTAAGATTACCGGCTCAGGCTCAAGCGAGTTTGGCTGGATAACGTTTACCAAGCCCGGCGCCTACGAATACACGGTTACCGAGACCAACACCGGCGTGGCTGGCTACACGTACGACACCTCCGTTTACGTCATACGCTACGAGGTGGTGGAGCACGACGGCAAACTTGAGGCCACACGCACCTTCTTCAAGGACGGCAAGGAGGTTAAGGACCTCAAGGCGCCAACGTTTACCAACGTGTATCGCACCTCTCCAACAACACCTACCACGCCCACCACACCAACCACGCCGCAGCAGAGCGTTCCCGCCACCGGCGACACGACTTCCCCTGCCCTACCTCTAGCACTGCTCGTACTCGGCGTGCTCGCGCTGCCTACCGCTTTTATACGCCACAGGGGCGTCTCTTAGTCTGAGCGTCATTGATACCCGCGAGGGAAGGGCGACCGGAACACGGGGGACACACCTCTTCGAGGTATGTCCCCCGTATTCCGGTCGGACAAAGGTGACGGGGACGTTTGTCCTAACGGACGTCACCCCAAGGCGACGTCCAGGACCATCATGACCACGAACCCGAGGGCGAAGGCGACAGTTCCCACGTTTGAGTGCTTTCCCTCGCTCATCTCGGGGATGAGCTCCTCCACGACCACGTAGAACATGGCGCCGGCGGCGAAGGAGAGCATGTAGGGCAGCACCGGCACCACCTGGCTCGCGAAGAGGATGGTCACCAGCGAGGCGAGGGGCTCCACAGCGCCGGAGACCACGCCCATGAGGAAGGTCTTGGCCCTTGGCATCCCCTCGGCCTGCAGCGGCATGGAGACGATCGCGCCCTCGGGGAAGTTCTGGATCGCGATGCCGACGGCGAGCGCCAGGGCGGCGGCCTGTCCCACGCCCGCGCCCCCGGCCATCCACCCGGCGTAGACCACGCCCACGGCCATGCCCTCGGGGATGTTGTGCAGGGTCACGGCCAGGACGAGCTTGGTCGTGCGGGCAAGGCCCGTCTGTGGCCCCTCGTCCTGCAGGTCCATGTGCGTGTGCGGGGTCACCTCGTCGAGCAGCAGCAAAAAGCCCATGCCCAGGAGGAACCCCACGGCAGCCGGCACGAACGCCAGCCTGCCCATGTGCTCGCTGCTCTCCAGGGCGGGCGCGAGCAGGCTCCAGAACGAGGCGGCCACCATGACGCCGGCCGCAAAGCCCGTGAGCGCGCGCTGCACGCCCTGCGAGATCTGCCCCTTGAGCAAAAAGACCATCGCGGCGCCGAGGCTCGTGCCCAAAAAGGGTATGAGTATCCCTTGGATTACGGATAAAGGCATGGTAGCTCCTATCCCCTCATGGCACTCATCATCATGCTCACAAAGCCATAGGTGGTGCCGGGGAAGCTAAAGATCATGCGTCCCAGGTCGGCAGCCGTGAGCTTGAGGTTGCACACCATGGCCGCCACGTTTATGAGCTCCCCCGCGTCCACGCCGTAGATGGCGCAGCCCGCGAGGCAGCCGTCCCCGTCCACGATAAACGTGAAGTCGGAGGCCTTGTCGCTCTTCGCCATAAAGGTGAGCACCTGGCCGTAGGGCACGCGCGCCACGCGGTACGTATCGGGCGCAGCCTCGGCCTCCGCCACCGTCACGCCGCACTGCGAGATGCGCGGCAGCGTGAACACGAGGTTGGGGACGACCGGGTAGTCTATGGGGTCGGGGTTGTCCAGGATAACGCCCGCGACGTAGTTGCTCTCGAACTCGGCAGTGGGTGTGAGCTTGGGAATGCGCTTCTCAACGCAGTCGCCGGTGGCGAACACGTTGGCAACGCTCGTGCGCAAGTGGTCGTCCACCCTGATTCCGCGAGCCGAGTGCTCGATGCCCACCTCGCAAAGCCCCAGGCCCTCCACGTTGGGCACGCGTCCGGTGGCCTCCACCACGTAGTCGGCGACGAGCGTCGCGCCGGACGCCATGGTGAGCAGCACCGCGCCATCGTCCGTGGGCTCTGCGCTTGCCACGGCCTCGCCCATCATGAACGTGCAGCCCTCGGCCTCCATCTTGGCCTTGAGGATTGCCACGTATGCTTGGGGATAGGGGCGAAGCACGGTGTCGGTGAACTCCACCACGGTGGTCTGCGTCCCCATCTTGAGGGCGATGCTCGCGAACTCCATGCCCACGATGCCCGCGCCGATGACGGCGAGGCGGCGCGGCATGTCGTCCAGGTCGAGGAAGTCACGGCTGTCGTGCAGGAGCTCCTTGCCGGGGATGTCCGCGCGACGCGGGCGCTCGCCGGTGCCGAGCACCACGAACTCGGCCGTCACGCGGCGCTCGCCGCCGTCCGCCGCGATGAGGACCGTGTGGGCGTCGGCGAGCGATCCGTGGCCGCGCAGCAGCTCGACGCCCGCCTGCGCGAAGATGCCCTCAAGCCCCAGGTGCATGGGGCCGATGTTGGCCTTCTTGTACGCCGCGAGCGCACTGTAGTCGATGGCGGGCAGCTCGTTCACGCCGAGCCCGCGGTAGTTCTCAAGACCGTCAATGAAGTCGAAGGGGGTGTCCAGGAGGTACTTGGCGTTGCAGCCAAAGTTCGTGCAGGTGCCCCCCGCCACCTCCTCCTCCACGAGTGCCACGCGCTTGCCCGCGGCCACGAGGGCCACCGCCCCGTGCCAGGTGGCATGACCGCTGCCGATAAAGACCACGTCATAGTCGTAAGTAGCCATGGGGTTTCCTTTCTGTCCCTTTAGAAGCGGACGCATGTTGTCTGGCTGCAGATGTACTATTACTTAAAGTATATCTGTCACCTAACTTGGTCAATGAGCATTATTGCCTTCGGTGTCACGTAAGTGGCATGCGTAGATTGTCTGTCCCGCATCTTTTTGGGAAGAGAGGGTGCACCCGCATAATCGTCTTGAGCATTCTCACCGAATTGTCGCAGAGGCCTTCATCGAGGACAAACGTCCCCGTCCCCATTGTCCCGTGATGTTATAGTCATGGCGAAGACAAGAACCCAGAGCAGAGGGGAAAGCGAAGATGGAACTGATTCAGAGCTTTTCGGTAGACCACACACGCATCGTACCCGGCATTTTTACGAGCAGGGTCGATCGTCTGGGCAGCTTTGCAGTTACCACCTACGACGTCAGGCTCAGACGGCCCAACGTCGAGCCAGTTATAGACATTGTGGCGATGCATTCGCTCGAGCACCTTATTGCGACCTACCTGCGCAATCACCCCGATTGGCAAGACGAGGTGGTGTACTGGGGTCCCATGGGCTGCCTTACGGGCTTCTACCTCATACTCAAGGGAGAGCGTGCCCCGCAGGAGATCTACGGGCTTTTGCTGGAAGCGTTCAAGTCTGTGGGCGATGCCCAGGAGGTCCCTGGCGCCACGCCCCAGAACTGCGGATACTATCGCATGCACAACCTCGAGATGGCCCAGTGGTACGCGAGCGTGTTTGTCGCCTACCTCGAATCACATGCGGACGACAGTGAAATCTTTGAGTATCCCAAGACGGAACGGCTGGTCACCGACGACGGACAGCACTTCTTCGACTCATAGACGGGTGAGAAGGGCCCAAGTCACCTAGCGCCTCCAACGCGCCCGCGACGAATGCCGCGGCTCCCACAAGCACCTCATACCACACGCTCACACTACAAAGAGCACCACACCAGCAATGGCAAAGGGAACTCCTAGTACGATCGTGATGAGACCGGCCTTCTTGAGCGATGGCGCAACGGTGTCGGTGACCGCATGCTCTTCCGGAAGGATGAACTCACCCGGCTTGTCCGGATTGTATCGAACGGTCGCGCAAGGCCCGGGGACATCTTCGGGCATGGGATAACCAAACGAGTTTTCCGCCTGGACGCGCATGCCATCCTGCATCACATAGGTATGGACACCGTGATAGGTGATGCTAATATCGTCGGTGTACTCTGTGCTTCGACACACCGTGTCCACAAGCTCAGCCTCGGTAGAGGCGGTGCACTTCTCGTCCAGCTCAGCCCGCCTGTTGTCAGCATAACGCGCGCCCACAATCAGAGCGACGCCAATGATAATTCCCGTCACGCCAATAATAAGCAGTGCCAGTCCCACGACAGCCTCCCCTCTCCCCATGGCATCAAGCATCTGCGCAGCCACTATGCCATGCAGTCATCATTGTATCCTACCAGCGCAATACCGCTCGCATGAGCTAGTTGCGCACCCGCTCAGCCAAGCAGAGCGGGTGCGCACGCCTTTAGAGAGGGTTTGAGAATCGCCGTCTTGCCAGGTCGGGTTGTTGTATGACGATGCCTTAGAGGTTTGCGGCGTTGAGCTCGGCTTCGAGCGCTTTGCCCTGCTCCTCTGTCATGCCCGTTCCCGGAAGCGCGGCAAGCTTTCTGGCACTCCATCCGCTCACGATTTTGATTCGCCTGTCGGTTATGTCCATGCCATGCTTCTTGCAAATCTCAACTGCGGTCGGGTTTTGCCTGAGCTCCTTGATAGAGCTATCAAACGTCAATGCCATGTCATTCTCATCCTTTTGCAAAAGCTGTTGGCTATGCATTATAGCGACAGTTCGTTGTTATTACTACGATTTGTCTATTACTCACCAGAGACCGTCCTCGCGAGCTAACCCACATCTATTCGGTGGACCAGTGCTTACGTCTTTTTCGTTACGCCTTGGTTTCGTACCCTCGCGCTGCCGCGACAACTGTCGTAGTATCCCATCACATCAACAGCATACGCGTTGCCAAACCAATGAAGCGGAAGTAAAACCTGCGGAGGCGCCTACAGAGAGCACGGGCAGCTGAGATCCGAGCGGTAGCTCGCAGGCATAATGGACCCGCTGAGGGCGCGAAGAACTGTGGGGTGCGTTCCACACGGAAGTCGCGACGGATGCTCCCGTTACAGAGCAGGAAGATGATGGTCTTCCACAGAGAGAGCCGACTGTGCGTTGGCTAATCGAGGTGGCACCGCAGGCGTGCACGTTTCGCGCTTGTCCTCGAGACCCATTGGGCGAGGACGGCGCTTTTTTGTTGGCCGTCCTCAGGGCGTCGGAAGCCAAACCGGCGCAGGAAGGAGGTCGACATGGCCAGCAAGAGGGCGTTCAGCCGTCTCTGCCACCGCGAGTGGCGGTTGCGGTCGTAAGGGGCAAAGGCCCCAACTACGAGTTATCAGCTTTGCACGTTATCCCCAAAGAAGAGATTCCAAATCGAAAGGACTGATATCCATGACCGCACAGACAATCGCACAGAAGCGTGTAGTAGCCATCGACGAGCAGGAGGGCCTTGGGGTACGCGACCTCATACTCGTGGCGGTGCTCCTGGCAGCGGGCGCCGTACTCAAGCTCACGGTCTCGAGCTTCCTCACGTTCGCGGGCATGAAGCCCAACTTTATGATCGCCATGTACTGCCTCGCCATCATCCTCACGCGACCGAAGGTGTACCAAGCCGCCGTCATCGGGCTCATCACCGGACTCATCAGCCAGATTCCTATGCTCAACGCCACGCCGCTCGTAAACATTGCCTCCGAGCTGGTGGGAGCCGTAGTGTGCGGCCTCCTGCTCGTGTCGCTCACAAAGGTCGCTCCAAAGACCACCAGCATGCAAAACGTGGTGCTGCCAGCCGCCATCACCTTTATATCGACGGCCTTCTCGGGCTATACCTTCGCGCTCGTGGTAGGCAGCGTAATGAACGGCCTTCCCGTACCCGTCGTGTTCGCCACCTACGCGGTGATGGTCCTGGGCACCGCCACGATGAACGCGATTCTTGCGGCCATCCTCACCCCCATCCTGAGGAAGACCCTCAAGATCTCCTAGCGCATCGTTCCAAGCGATCCAGGTCCAATCCGGGAGGCCCATACCATGATCGAGTTGCAAAACGTCACGTTCCGGTACCGCGAGG
>JAUMWL010000033.1:12722-22583 GCA_030529665.1 Coriobacteriales bacterium | reverse complement strand
CTGCCGAGCAGAAGGTTCTGGACAAGTTTGAGGACGAGCTTGACTACTGGGTGAAGACAACCGATTTTGACAAGGACCACAAGCAGCAATACTACACCGAGGCAAAGAACGCCCTCTTGGCCGTGGACCTCACCGACGCGGCCTGCAAGGAGTTTGAGGGCGTTGTGGACCAGGTTCACCAGGTGTTTGTCAAGCACAACTGCAAGACGAGGCACGATTTGTGGGACTGTTACCCCGAGATTCTTCCCCTCATCAACAACGTTGGTGCCAAGTACTACAGCCTGCACGTAACGGTAAGCGGCCATAGCGAAGAGTTCAATGCCAATGAATACTGCGAGGGGCACTGGGCCAAGGTCACGTATGTGCTTCCCGGCGCCACCAAGGCGAGTACCGTTGCCTCCACAGCCAAGGTCGTCAAGCAAACGGGCTTCGACCTCACCCGTACCGCCATGGTTACCGCCACCTCCGCCTTGGTCTTGTTGGGTGCGGTCGTTCTCTCGCGCAAGATGAACCTGTTTGTTCGGTAGCGGTCGTTCGTATGAGTTCTCATAGCTCCAAAGCGCCTCTGGCATACTTCGGTGTGCCAGTGGCTTTTTGTCTAGCGGGATACCTATTGCTGTGGCTGGCGCTGCAACCCGTATGGAGTATGGGCGTGGCAATGGTATCCTTCATGTTCTCTGACGAGGCAACGAGCTTCGACCCTAACCTCACCACAACCTACGACCCCTCCGCGCTCAAGCCCAAGACCATTGAGGGGGATCCAAACACCATAGATGGCAAGGACGTGGTCTTTCCGCTGAGCGAGGAACAGTACGGACAGATTGAATGCGAACAAATTGGCCTCAACGCACCGGTGTATTGGTACGACTCCGACGAGATTCTTGCCAATGGCGTGGGCCAGTCGCTCATAAGCTCTCTGCCGGGGTTTAACGGCCCCATTATTTTGTCGGGTCACAACACCACCTACTTTAGGTGCCTGCAAGACGCGGCAAAGGGTAACGTGATCAAGTTCCACACCAACTACTGCGACTACGAATACACCGTCACCAAGGTGCAGGTATACAACGAGACCGAGCTCGAGAGCCTCCTCATAGACAAGACCAGAAAGGAAAAAGAGGAGCTCATAATGTATACGTGCTATCCCTTCCATGCGATTTCTGGTCGCAAGACCGATCGTCTGGTGGTGTTTGCAAAGAGGACCGCTGGCAAGGACGTTAAATGGAGGGAGCAGGATTGAGCGCGCATCGCCACCATCACCGTCACCACACCCAGTCTCGCGCGCGCGACGGCGTGAGCCTGGTGTTCAGCTTTTTTCTCTCCATCGCGCTCGTTGGCATGATGGTGCTCACTGCGCTGCGAGTAGGCTTTGCCGAGAAGGTCAGCTTTCTTACCATTTTGGACGACCAATACTACGAGTATGTGTTGGACCACATTGAGGATCAGTCCAAGTATTACACGCTACCCACCGGCATTGACCCTGCGGTGCTTGAAGACGTGTTTGTGCTCGACGAGGTGCGCGAGAACATACAGAGCTACGTTGCGAGCCTGTTTGGGGACTACGTGTTCAATCCCAACGTCTCCGCCATGCACGACAGGCTCATGACAAACGTTCGAACCGCATTCGCCTCCGATGGCGTGGAGATCAAGGAAGGCGAGGAGGCCGAGGAGGTTGCCTCTACCTACGTGGACCAGGTGACGTCGTTCTACTCCGAGATGATGCGGCCTTCTGGCTTGGATGATGCCGTAGAGGTGTGCAGGTTGTACTGCAAGTACTACCCGTTTGCTATGATCGGCCTTGGCGTGCTGGCCGCACTTATGGTGATGCTTCTGGTGCGTCTACATCACTTTGTGCATAGGAGCCTGCGCTATATGGCATATGCGGCCGGTGGCGCCGCCCTTATGGGCTTTGTGGTACCAGCAATCGTGTTTGTGGGGGGATCTTACAAAGGCCTTAACCTCGATCCGCAGTACTTCTACCATTTTGGGGTATCACTCATAGAGCGTGTGCTCACGTTGTGTATGATGGGTTCGGCGGTACTTGTGGTCGTAATGCTGGCACTGGCATTTACGGTTGCAAAGCTGCGCAGTAAGGTCCTCAAAAGAAAGCGCGTTCGTCGTCACGCACAGGCATAGTTTTGTTCATAGAGAAAGGTGGCACAATGTTTGGCAGAAAGAAGAAGGTTAAGGAACCTGTGGTAGATCCCACGCCCGAAGAGAAGCCCACGCCAGCGTACCTGCGTCCTGACTATCCGTACCAAGCGGTGGGTGACCCCATCACAAACATGGACGAGCTGGAAGACACGGGCGTGGTGTACGAGATCAAGTGCCATGAGTGCGAGATGAGCATTCGATCGCAGGGCAAGAACATAAAGGATACCTACGCGCGTCTGATGGCGGGAAACGGTTGCATTGGTTGCGGCAACAAGGACCTTGTGGTGCGTCGCGTGGACATGAGCAAGGCCGAGGAGATTATGGCGGAGCGAGAGGCGGCACAACAAAAGAGCGAGTAGCGTCGCAAACGCGGCACGGGAGGTTTTGATGGCAAACCATATGAGGAACAGCAACGCACGATGGGCCGAAGAGACGCCCTGCTGGGGTGACCAGGCAACGAGCCGGCGCCGCAAGCGCGTGTGGCCACGTGTGGTAATTGGCCTGCTTGCGGTCTTGCTGGTGTTTGGCTGCGTGGAGGGCGTGTTGCTCTTCTCGTCGGTGTCCGAGGTAAAGGCGCAGGCACAGACCGCCATGGAAGCCGCTGGTTCGTTTGCCGAGGGGGCGCGTACGGGAAACACCGAGCTTATCTCCTCGTCGGCAGAAGAGGTGAGCAAGTCCGCCCATGCCATGCAAAACGAGCTCTCTAGCGTTCCGTGGGTCGTGGCCTCATACATACCTGTCGTGGGCTCCGACGTGCGCAGCGTTCGCACGATGGGCGACGTAATGGTGGACCTGTGTGACGAGGCCCTAGACCCCATGGCGCAAAATGCGTCGTTGCTGAGCTTGTCGAGTCTTATGGGAGACAGTACCGTAAACATGGATGCCGTAAAGAACCTCTCGGCGGTGGTTGAGCAGGTCTCGCCCGTGGTGCAGCGTTCCGCACAAACCATGGAGGAGCTGCCACCTGCGGTGATTCCCCAGGTATCAACGGTGCTCGAGAAGGCGCGCCAGACCATTGTGGGAGCAGGGAATGCAGCGTCCTACATAACGCCGCTTCTGCCCGATCTGCCCATGTTGCTGGGAGACGGTGGTCAGCAACGCAATTACCTCATCGTTGCGTCAAACACCAGCGAGCTGCACGCGCTGGGTGGCTTTGTGGGTCAGGTGGGCGTGCTCTCGGTTACCGATGGCGTCTTTAGCTTGGGCGAGTTCCAGAACACCATGACCCAGCTGCCCACAAACTCCGTGTCGGCCGGTGCCACGGAGGAGGAGATTCGGGTGTTTGGCGAGCGTGCCGACACGCATCATGGCGACCACAACATAATCCCGGACTTCTCGCGCGTGGGTCAGCTGTACTACAACATTTGGGAGATTGCGCAAAACCAGCAGCTTGATGGTGTTATTGGCGTGGACCCCATCTTTTTGCAGCGCATGCTCGGCCTCACGGGTGGCGTGGACACGAGCTTTGGCGTGTTTGTGGACGGCACCAACGCCGCGAGCGTAATCATGAACGAGTGCCTGTTTTGGTGGGAGCCCAAGGTGTGCGACGAGTTTTACAAGGAGGTTGCGTCCGCATCGTTTAGCAAGCTCCTCCACGGCCTGAGCTCGGTGGACCTCTTTGAGCTTGCGCAGGTAATCGTGCAGTCGGCCGACGAGAGCCGCGCCATGGCATGGGTGCGCGACGAGTCCGCCCAGCAGCACATGCTTGACTCGGGCCTTGGCGGACAGCTTGCTCACGACGCTACGGCACCTGTTGTGGGCGTGTACGCCAGCGACTGCAGCACCACCAAGGCAGCATACTACCTCAGCTTGGACACGGAGGTCGGCGCCGCGTCGCAAAACTCCGACGGCTCCACGTCGTACCAGGTGACCGCGGTGTTTAGGCACAACATGGACCGTTCCATACTTGATGGCGACTATCCAACTTACCTGCACAGCGACGCGCCTGACAAGAGTAAGCAGAGGAGCACCTCAGAGCTGATTGAGCAGGTGCGCATCATTGCTCCCGAGGGTGGAAAGATCGAGGACGTTAAGTCGGTGTTCTCCAACAGTACGCTGCCACCGCGCGACATGAACTGGGGGTCGGATTCGTACCAGGGACTCCAAACGTGGATGTGCGACATGTACCTGGATGTGGCCGAAACGTGCACCATTACGTTTAAGGTTACCACCTCACCCGAGGCAACCGAAGCATTGCAGGTGCGCTGCACACCCGTTGTGCCGCACGAGATTCGTGGCGACTAAAGAGGGCGGACGCACGCGGCGACGTGGTGACCCAACGGTTGGCTTGCCACGTTGCCTGTTGTGCTTTGGCCCGCCGATCTGCTCGTTCAGCTCAATCAAGTAAAGTGAATGAGTCCCAATAAGGCCTATACTCAAAGGCGATATGCAGTATCCATGCGTTGGGACCACTTGGAGAATCATGCGAAGCATTTACTACGACATTTACGAGAGTTTGCGCGACAAAATCCTTGACGGTGAATACGCGTATCAATCGTATATCCCGCCCGAGAGCCAACTCATACGGGTTTTTCAATGCTCGCACAACACGATTCGCAAGGCTATCTCGGTGCTCATGCTCCATGGATTCGTGCAGCCCATACGTGGAAAGGGCGTGTTGGTGATCTACCGCCCAGAGCATCGGGCCAACTTTGTGCTGGGAGACATAGAGACGTTTAAGGAGGCGGCTGCGCGCAACAATTTGGTGGCGCAAACAAAGGTGGTCGCGCTTGAGTATGTTACCGCCGACGCCGGGCTTGCGGACCTCACGGGATTTGCGGTCGGCGATGAGCTGCTGCGCTTGGAGCGTGTCCGTGTGTTTGAGGGCAAGGCGCTCATTCACGACAAGAGCTATTTCTTGGCCTCGGCACTTCCCGGTCTCACGCGAGAGATTGCGGAGGACTCAGTGTTTGAGTACGCCGAGAAGGTCCTCAACATGAAGATCGTAACCAGTAACCGTACGGTAACCGTCGATTACGTACGATCGGACGACCGCGCAGTTATGAATCTGCTCGACTTTGACATGCTTGCGGTGGTGAGCAACCGAACCTTCAACGAAAAGGGCGTGATGTTTGAGTACACCCAGTCGCGTCATCGTCCCGACTTCTTTACCTTCCACGACACCGCCGTTCGCGGGTACTAGGTGGGGGTGGGGCGGACAGAATGGAGAACATACCCGACGCTCCTGCCCCAAAGAAAGGTCAAATCGAATCGTATGGTGAGGGGGCAAGGGGGGCATACCTCGAGGAGGTGTGCCCCCCTTGCTCCGATTTGACGCTTCTTTAGGGGCAGGCCGACGCTCCGTTTCTCCGTCCCGTTTGTCCACTCGCGTATGCTTGGCGCTTGGCATACATTACTACGGGTGGCAGCGTGAGTATGCGAAGGGTTGCACAATGGGTGGCGACGTCCAAATTGAGGTATACAAGTGTCCGTCGTGCGGAGGCGCGGTTGCCTTCGACGCCGATGCAGGGTGCCTTACCTGCGCATGGTGTGGCAACGCCTACGACGAGAAGGACCTCGAGGTCAAGCGTGCAAACGACTCGCTTGCGGGCTACCTGTGTCCCGAATGCGGTGCCAAGCTTATGCTGGACGATTTTATCGCCGCTGACACATGCCCCTACTGTGGCAACAGCGAGGTGGTGCCACACAGGTTCGAGCGAGGGTGCGTTTGCGCCGGAGTACATGATCCGATTCACCCTGTCCAGGCGCGCAGCAATCGAGCGGTATGAGGCGGAGCTGGCCACCAAGCGCTTTCTTCCCGATGGCTTTGTGGCCGAGTCGCGCATCGTTTCGGTGCAAGGTGTGTACGTTCCCTTTTGGCTCAACAGCGGCGTGGTGGACTTCGACCTCACGTTTAGGGCGGACTACAAAAGGGACAGCAAGAGTGCCAGCGTGTATACCTACCATCATCGTGTGGGAACGTACGAGTACCACCGTATTCCCGCTGACGGATCGGAGCGCATGGCCGATGACATGATGGATTCCATCGAGCCCTACGACTACACAAAGCTCGAGCCCTTCTCTACGAGTGCGCTGCCAGGGTTTGTGGCCGAGCGCTACACCGTGAGTGCCGAGCAGGCGAATGCGCGCGTGGACAACTGTGTGGCGCAGTCCGCAATAAACGCCGCAAAGAGTACGGTGGCATATCCCACAAGAACCCCGTGATGCTTGCCGACCACTGCCGCACCTTTGGACACAGGCAACCAGCTGAGCAGGCGCTTTTGCCCGTTTGGGTGCTCGTTGTTTCCTATAAGGGCGAAAAGTATCTGGCGGGGGTCAATGGGCAAACGGGCAAGGTTGCCGTAAATTTGCCAATAGACGAGCGAAAGCAGAATGCGGAGAAGGCACGTAGGATGGTTGTTGGCGGGCTTCGGGGATTGGGCGCCGCGCTTGTGGTCTTTGCCTTCTTTGTGGGAATGTTCATGCTGGCAGTTGGAACCATGGATCCTATGGAGGCCCTCCAGGCTGTTGCAAATGTGAAGAAGAGCGAGGATGACTTCCCGATTGTACAGATATTCATCGCAGTGTATTTTGTGATCGCGTTTGCTGGCATAACGATTTGCGAGATTAGGGACGAGGGGGAGTCCAGCAAGCGAAGGACCGCGAGGTCGATGCAAAACGTGCGGGTGGCGAGTGATGCCGACGGTTTTGACAGCGATGGGATGACCCTTACCATAAGCGAGATGGGCGTGGGTCCTGCCGTGAGATAGGTCTGTTTGGGTGTATGCCGTTCAAAATGCGGGCTCTGTGCGTAAATTGCCATGTCGAGACCAATACAACGTGCGTGTGCAAGGGCATGACTTAGCGTCGACGAGGCGCCAATGGCGTCGCGAGCGTGTTGCGGCGCGTTTTTTGCCCGCGTGCACGGTCGTGTGGTCCCGTTTTGCCCGCGTGCACGCTGTTTCGCTAAAACTGCGTGCACGCGGGCAAAAAATGCTCGATATGTTTTCTTTTGAGCGAGGGTTTTGCTCGCTGCACAATTGTCGGAAGGGGATGTTGAATGGTTGAAGAGAGGTCAGCATCGGATGCATAGCTACAAACTCATAAGTGTGTTATGCGTTCGTGCTACCTACTCTGATATGGTTGAGGACAAGGAGGGCGACGTGGGAAAGGTGGCGTGATGAGCTATCATACTGCACAAGTGGTATGAGGTATGGTTATCGAGCTGTAAGTATGGAATGACTCAGTACTAGTTTTACGTGAAAAGATCTCTCAGTTCAAGGTCTGGGACATACTTGTGAGTTGATGAGCAGAAATTATCGATAACAAATGATACGAGAATTCCATTTTCAGTATCACATCGACAATGCTACGGCTTCAATCAAAACCACTCATACAGAGGTAATGCCAGGTCTGAGAATCTGATTAATCAGATTGATCTTATATCCGTGCTTCAATGCGAGGGTCGAACAAGGCGAGCAAGGACTTGTCTACAGAGCAGAATAGTGTGGCTATGCAATGACACACCAAGATGCGGAGAATCAGAACCTCTTCCATTGCTCGCCTTGTAAGCATTAGGGGGATGATCGTTGTCGTTACTGCTAGAAGAATCTACATTTCCAATCATCTTGAACTGGTCTTCGGCAAAGCCACGAAGACGAAAGTCGGGTGCCACGTCCCACCATCTGAATTGTACCAGCTGGGGAATTGGAAGGCCACGACGCACCGAAACGATAGCGGTGCGGGTTTTCTGCGCCGCCACCCCCGTCCACCGAACAGCGCACGCCTCCTCTTGATTAAACATGTTCCAAACTCCCCGCGCCTATCAGCGACAAGCTATGATTTGGACATGTCTAATTAGACATGTCCAATTATGTAGAGAGGAGCAGCATGCTAAGCAGAAGATCATTCATACAAGGTGGCACAGCGGCCATGACCTTGTCCGCGCTTGCCGCATGCGGCGGTACAAGCCAGGACGCGACGTCCACAAACGACGCCGCCGACGCGTCAAACGACGCTTCCCCCACCGACTCGGGCGAAGTCGTAACCCAAACCACCCAAGAGAAGGCCCGCACCGTAATTACCACCGACGGCGAGGTGGACGACCGCGACTCCGTAATCCGTGCGCTCCTGTACTCCAACAACATGGACATCGCAGGCATAGTGCTCACCAGCTCCATGTACCACTACGCCGGCAACGGTGACGACGTGGAGCCCTTCCGTTGGACGGGCACCGAGTGGCTGGGGCAGTTCCTGGACGCCTACGAGGAGGTCTATCCCAACCTCAAGGCCCAGGACGACGCCTACCCAACCGCCGACTACCTGCGCTCCGTTACCAAGATCGGCAACATCACAAACAAAGGCGAGATGGAGGAGGTCACCGAGGGCTCGGAGTTCCTCAAGGAGCTCTTTTTGGATGACGACCCTCGCACGCTGTGGGTGCAAACATGGGGCGGCACAAACACCACCGCCCGTGCGCTCAAGTCCATTGAGGAGGAGTACAAGGACTCCGACGACTGGGCCAACATCCAGCAAAAGATCTACGACAAGCTCGCGGTGTACATAATCCTCGATCAGGACGAGAGCTATGGCGACTACATTGCCAAGGCGTGGCCCGAGCTGCGCGTGCTCAACGACGTGAGCAACTTCTGGCACTTTGCCTATGCATGGCAGTTCCACCCCGACGAGCTCAACACCACGTTGCACGCCGACTGGCAAGAGGAGAACATCGTGGGCGACCATGGCCCGCTCATGGAGCTCTATGCCCTTATGGGAGACGGCAAGACCGTGGAAGGCGAGTTGGACGAGGAACAGCGCGGCTGGGACTCCTACCTTGAGGCCAATCCCAACTACACCAAGTACGACTTCATTAGCGAGGGCGATTCTCCCAGCTTCTTCTATTTGCTCGACACCGGCCTTCGCTCCATGGAAGACCCCTCGTGGGGAGGTTGGGGAGGCCGCTTTGGTGCTGACGGAAAGAACACCGTGGCGGACTACGACCCCCACTCCAAGCAGTTTGAGGCCAGCTACACCCTCACTCGCTGGTTCGACGACATCCAAAACGACTTTGCTGCCCGCGTGGATTGGTGCACGGCAACGTCGTATGAGGACGCCAACCATGCTCCGAGCGTAAGCGTAACCGAGGGCATAGACATTACCGCCAAGGCGGGCGATACGGTGACCCTCACCGCTGTTGGCGAGGACCCCGATGGAGACGAGCTTACGTATCGCTGGTGGCGCTACTTTGAGGCCGACACGTACAACGACGGCCAAAAGGAGCCCAAGCTCAAGGACGACGATTCGATTGGCCTGATTGTGGACCGCACTGCAAAGGCGAAGGATCCCTCCAAGCTAGACACCATCGAGCTCACTGGTGCCGACACGGAGCAGGTGAGCTTTACCGTTCCTGCCGACGCGCAGAGCGGCGAGACCATCCACATGGTGGTGGAGGTAACCGACGACGGTGCCCACAACCTCAAGCACTACCAACGCGTTATTATTACCGTAGAGTAGTTTTACGGCTTGGCATTGGGCTGGCGTCAAGCTTTGGCGACCAGCCCTTTTGGGTCTTTCGTTACAGTGCAAGGAGGGCAACATGCGCAAGAGCGTGCTGATTAAGGACACCACCCGCGAGGAGCGCATGCAAATCGTGGCGAAGGGTCTGGACTGGTGCTCGGATGCTAGTTGCGAGGCCTGCAGTGGCTGCAGCTTGGGAGCGCCGCGCATCGAGGCCATGTATGCCCCCTATATCGACGGAAAGCTGGAGCTCGC
>JAUMWL010000033.1:8503-12622 GCA_030529665.1 Coriobacteriales bacterium | reverse complement strand
CCGAACCCATAGCCACCCAAGCGTGTGGGCAGCGCCGCGAGCATGGACGTGTTCACCTCCATAGGCGACCGGGCATTGTTTACCACCCACTTAAGCGCCCGCCGTGCCTTGCGAGCGCCAAAGCAGCCATCGGCGTTACATATGCCAAGTACAGAGAACCGTAAGAGGAGACCGAAAGTAGGCCGCTTGGGTTTGGAAGTATGATTGCTCTGGGCTACATCAATTCTGCGACGTTCTCGTGCTATGGTATATGCGTAAGGGAACCACCCTAATGGAAAAGAGGTCCAAGTGAGAGCTAAAGGGTTAAGCCATCGACATGCCGTTGCATGGGTCGCCGCGTTCGTGTGCCTTGCCGCGCTGCTTGTGTTCCCGCGCATGGCGCTGGCAGTGCCGGCAAAAGATCCAGACGCTCTGAATCCGTCAATCAAGGGCACCTGCCATTCGCAGGTCTTTGACCTACTTACGCCATCCGATCTGCCGTCCTGCGGCCCAACGGGCTTATCGCCAGCGGGCGAGGAGGGCGTCTTGGTGCAGAGCGACCCAGAATCACAGAGCTACCTTCCTCTGCTTGTGATTGCCGTGGGGTTTGACGAACAACCATACGACAACGAACACGATTGGAGCAACGCCATCTTTGTTGGTGATCGGTCCATCTCGCAGTACTACACTGACATGTCATATGGAAAGTTCACCTTTTTGCCGGTGCAAGAGACGAGTGCCTTTGGCGAGGGTGGCAACTCGAACCAGGCCGATATCGTCAACGACGGCGTTGTCCACGTTACGCTGAACCGCAAAAAAACAATGGGCTGGGCAATCGTAGATGACCCTGCGGCCGACAGGGAGATGCTTGAGGCTTTTTCCGAAGCGCTTGAGCAAGCCAGCGACTACGTGGATTTTGCATCGTACGATAGCGATGGCGACGGGCTTATCCAGACGTCTGAGCTTGCGCTGTGCTTTGTGGTTGCTGGCAAGGACGCGGCATACGATGCGAGTAGCTTTACCGACGAATCGCAGTTGATTTGGCCTCACGCCTGGTCTTACTCTGGTTCCGAACTGTCAGATCCTCTGCCCATGCCGGTCGTGGACGGGGTTGCCATAGACGATTACGTGGCAATAGCAGAATACCT
The DNA here is from genome assembly GCA_030529665.1 of Coriobacteriales bacterium. Taxonomy (GTDB): domain Bacteria; phylum Actinomycetota; class Coriobacteriia; order Coriobacteriales; family Atopobiaceae; genus RUG440. Next base: position 11,495 of record JAUMWL010000033.1, on the reverse strand, counting down.
TTATGACAACGATGTCTTGGCCATGGAATCCATTGGCACACTTACCCATGAGTTGGGACACTACATCGGCCTACCCGACTTGTACGATACCAATTACTACTCGCTTGGCTCGTGGTCCAAATACGACGTCGATGCGCTGAGCCTTATGAACTATGGCTCCTATGGCGAGGATTTGGACGGCAATCCCATACCATTTTCGCTCGACATGTGGAGTCGCGTTAGGCTGGGCTGGGTGGAGCCAGCAATGCTAGACGATGAGGCGGTAGAGTCCGCACAGATTGCGGGTAGCCTCAGCACCACCACTACGCCCATAGCGTATAGAATCAACACCGCAAAAGAGGACGAATACTACCTCATAGAGAACCGTCGTTTTACAAGCTGGGATGAGGGGATGGGCAACTTCTATCCGAGCGGGCTTCTCTTTGACGACGATGATGCCAGCGAGGACCTCGGTGGCGGCCTTGTTCTGTGGCACATTGACGACAATATCGTGCGAAATCACATAAAGAGCAATACGGTAAACAATTGCGACCATCATCCGGGCGTCATGCCAATCTTCTATGAGGCGGATGCCGATGAGAACCTGTGCACGATAGGCAAGACAGTGTATCCCAAGTTTCCCTTCTTTGACTCCGAAGGATGGGGCGGATGGAGCACCGATGTTCCGCTTCCTCTGTATGGCACCAACAGTAAAGACAAGCCCAGCGATCGAACCTTGTCCACGGACCTCGTGCTCTCGCTCGACAGTGCGAGTGCCCCGGTTATGGACTTTCACCTGCACGTAATGAGTCCTGCCGTTTCGTGGGCCGACGACTATTCGTCGGCGGACCTTTGGGGGCAGTGTTTGCTTGACATGGCGTACGTGGGCCTCGAGACAACCACAGACATCACGTCTGAGGTCGTGCAGAACCCCACGGCAACCGAAATGGGCAAGGTGGCACACACGGCGCACTTTGCAAAGTACGGCGTCCAGGACACGGTGTACGAGATGACCCCACCCGTTGAGGATGGGGAGCCGAGCGAGCGCGATGCCGCCTTGGCTGCGTTGACGGAACTCATACTGGGGGCAAACAACGCCCTTGCGCAAGGCGCCTATACCCCCGAGTCGTTTGACGCGCTTAGGGGTGCCATAGCGTCTGCCAACGCTCTATTTGAGAACAATGCCGCCACGAAGGAGGACATTGCGGCCGCCCGCGAAGAGCTGCTTCGCACGTGGAGGCTGCTCGAGCCGGTAAGCCCGTCGGCGCTCGACCCTGCGGAGCAAGAGCAACTGCAAGCGCACAACCAAGCCATGTATGACTTGGCGAAGCAGCTAAGCAAGATTTGCGATGAGGTAAGTCCCAAGGCATACAAGCCAGCGGCATATGCGGCATTTGCAAAGGTAGTCGATAGCGCGTACGCCGTCTTGGCGAATGACGCATCGTCGACACAGGAGCTATCTGATGCCAGGGTAGACGTAGAGCGGGCACTGGCGCTGCTAAAGAGGGATGGCAAGCGCATACAAATATCGGGCGCAGCCGTGCGCGGCCTAAAGAAGCTCACCTACAACGGCAAGGCCCGCAAGCCAAAGCCACAAGTGACCTTGGGCGGCCAAACACTTGTTGCTGGCACCGACTACAAGCTTGCGTATGCCAACAACAAGGCGGCTGGCAAGGCAACGGTAACCGTTGTTGGCGAGGGCGACTACACGGGTGAGGCGCGTGCCACATTTACCATTGCCAAGGCTGCAAATCCGCTCTTAGCCAAGGGAAAGACCGCAAGGCTTAGCTACGCCAAGGTGCTCAAGGCCACCAAACGCCTGGCTGTGTCCAAGGTCGTGAGGTTTGCCAACAAGGGCAAGGGCAGGCTAACCTACGCTAAGGTGCGTGGCAATGCCAAGATTTCCGTCAACAAAAAGACGGGCAAGGTAAGCGTAAGCAAGGGCCTCAAAAAGGGCACGTATCGCGTTAAGCTAAAGATCAAGGCCGCCGGTAACGCCAACTACGCACGCGCGACCAAGACCGTTACCTTTACGCTCAGGGTGAGTTAGCGGCAAAAGGCGTACTATCAGCAGCAATGAGGGGTCTTTTTACTCGACGACTCGGGTAAAAAGACCCCCTTTTGATGTCCTTCGGCCTTACTTGTCACACCTCTGCCCGCGAGCATGGAGTATTATGTAACACCCAAAGGTGTTCAATGGAGGGGGCGTCGTGAAGGCAATCTACTACGACATCTACAAAGACCTGCGCGACAAGATCATTGCGGACGAGTATCCGTACCAGTCGTTCATTCCGTCCGAGAACCAGCTCGTCGAAACGTACCAGTGCACGCACAACACTGTCCGCAAGGCGCTTGGCGTGCTAACCATGCACGGCTTTGTGCAGCCCTTGCGCGGAAAGGGCGTGCGGGTGATTTGGCAGCACGGCCAGCGCCGCCGCTTTATGCTCAACGACATCGAGACGTTTCGCGAGGCTGCGCAAAAGAATGGCCTTGACTCACAAACGCAGGTTCGTACCTTTGAGTACGTGGTGGCCGACCAAGCCATTGCGGACCTTACGGGCTTCATGGTGGGGGAGCGGTTGCTGCATATCGTTCGCGTGCGTCGCATAGATGGTGCCAACCTCATATTGGACAAGAGCTACTTTTTGGCCTCTAGGGTGGAGGGGCTCACTCCCCAGATTGCCGAGGACTCGATCTTTACGTATTTGGAAGATGTCTTGGGCATGCGCATCACCACGTCAAACCGCCTCATAACCACCAAGTACGCAACGGCAGAGGACCGAGAGGTCCTCGACCTGCTGGACTTTGACATGCTTACGGTGCTCGAGAACCGTACCTTCAACGAGGATGGCGAACTGTTTGAGGTAACGTGGTCTCGCCATCGTCCGGATTCCTTTACGTTTATGGCCACCGCCGTTCGCGGTTGCTAAAACGGGCTCCAACTGCAAAGAGGCGGGGGCGGGGCCCCGGGGGGGGGGGGGCGGCGGCCCCCCGACGGGGGGGGGGGGCCCGG
>JAUMWL010000033.1:6840-8493 GCA_030529665.1 Coriobacteriales bacterium | reverse complement strand
TCACCCCCCGCACCCCACCCGCCCGGCCCGGCGCGCCCCCGGGGCGGCCCCCCCCCCCCCGCCTCCATGTCGGAAGGGGTCCTACCTTTGGCGCAAAGTGTTCCGTTAGCGCCAGATAAGTGCGGTGGCTTCCCACGGACGAAGCGTGGTGCCGTTGCCGGGCTTGTCGTAGTTGCTAATGAGCACCTCGCCGCCCTCGGTCGCGAGGGCGGGCTGCTCCTGTGCGCTAAAGTTGCACTGCACAAGCATACGCTCGTTGCCAAGCGTTCGCTCGTACGCAATCACCTTGTTGCTTGTCACGTCGCAGAATCGCACGTCTCCGCGCTGAATCAGGGGCTCTGCCTTGCGCAGCTCAATGAGGCGCTTGTAGAACGAAAGCACGGAGCTGGGGTCGTCTGCCTCGGCTTCGGCGTTTATCCACGCGTGGTTGCCGCTCACGCCAATCCATGGCTCACCTGTGGTGAACCCTGCCATGTCGCTGCCATCCCACTGTACCGGAGTGCGCGAGTCGTCGCGTGAGCGCTCGTGCACAATGTGGAACGCCTCCTCGGGCGAATGCCCGCGCTCCTGCAGGATGCGGTAGTAGTTGATGCTCTCCACGTCGCGGTACTGGTCGATGCTCGTAAAGTCCGGGTTTGTCATACCTAGCTCCTCGCCCTGATATATGTAGGGCGTGCCACGCAGAAGGTGCGTGCACAAGCCAAGGAGCTTGCTGGAGCGCAGCCAACTCTGCTGCGTTGAGTCGTCGCCAAAGCGCGAGTTGGGACGTGGCTGGTCGTGGTTGGACCAAAACAGCGCGTTCCAGCCGCCGCCGGCAGTCATCTCTTCTTGCCAGCTGGCAAACAGGTGCCTAAGCGCTGCGATGTCGGGCTCCATGAGCGCCCACTTCTCACCACCGGGATAGTCTACCTTAAGGTGATGGAACGAGAAGGCCATGCCCAGCTCGTGACAGTCGGGGTTGGAGTAGCGAATGCAGTTGTCGATGGACGTGGAGCTCATCTCGCCTACGGTCATGAGCCCGTCAATGCCGCCCTCGCGCACCATCTCTTGCAGGTACTCGTGAATGTGCGGGCCATCCGTGTAGAAGCGCCTGCCGTCACCATCGTTGTCGTTCTCCCACGATGCAGGCTTGGAGATGAGGTTAACCACGTCGAACCTAAAAGCGTTTACGCCTTTGGAGCGCCAAAAGCGCAGCACGCTTGCCAACTCGGCGCGAACCTCGGGGTTGTCCCAGTTGAGGTCGGCCTGAGTAACGTCAAAGAGGTGCAGGTACCATTTGTTGAGTGAGGGTACGTACTCCCATGCGTTGCCGCCAAACTTGCTTTCCCAGTTGGTGGGCGGCTCGCCGGGGTTGTCTGCCGTGGCGTCGGGCGCCGCATCCACAAACTTGTAGTACGCAAGGTACTTGGGATCGCCTGCCAGCGCGCGCTTAAACCACTCGTGTTCGGTGGAGGTGTGGTTAAACACCATGTCAAGCATGAGCTCGATGCCTCGCGCTGATGCCTCGCATGCGAGCTCGTCAAAGTCATTCATCGTGCCAAACAGGGGGTCGATGGCGCGATAGTCGCTTACGTCGTAACCGTTGTCCCTTTGTGGGCTGGGGAAGAACGGCGTGATCCACACGCAGTCGACGCCTAAGTCGGCCAAGTAGTC
>JAUMWL010000033.1:3578-6740 GCA_030529665.1 Coriobacteriales bacterium | reverse complement strand
AACGCGGCCAGCATCTGCTCGTGGGTGCAGATGCCCTGCTCCACTACGGCTTGCTGATAGATGCCCAGCTCCTCCACGTCGCGACACTGATCCAGGCTAGTAAAGTGCATGTTGGTCATGCCCAGCTCCTCGCCCTGCAGGATGTAGGGCGTGCCCTTCATGAAGTGCAGGCACGTGGCCAGCATCTTTGCGGAGACCTCGCGCCACTCGGGCGAGTCGTTGCCGTAACGCGACACGGCACGCGGCTGGTCGTGGTTGTTCCAAAACAGGCTGTTCCAGGACGCGCCTTCGAGGCCCAGCTGCCACTTGTTAAGAAGCGCGCGCACCTTGGGCATCTGCGGTTTGTTTACGCCCCACTTGCCAATAAACGCGCCCGCGGTGGTCTTCCACGCGCTCACGTGCTCAAACTGGAAGATCATGTCTAGTTCGGTGCCCTCGGCGTTTGCGTACTGCTTGGCCTGTTCCAGGTTAACGCCTTGCGCCTCGCCCACGGTCATGATGTCATAGCGCGATAGAACCTTTTGGTTCATCTCTTGTATGAACTCGTGCACGCGCGGGCCGTTGGTTACGTAGGGGCCGTACTCGCCAAAGCCGTTCTTCTTTGGCTTGCCGTCAGGGAAGCGCTGGTCCTTGGATATCATGGAGATGACGTCCATGCGCCAACCGTCTACGCCACGGTCGCACCACCAGCTCATGAGGTCATAGACCTCTTGGCGAACGAGGGGGTTCTCCCAGTTGAGGTCGGGTTGCTTCTTTGAGAAGCAATGCAGATACCACTGGTCGGTGGTCTTGTCGTAGTCCCACGCGGACCCGGAGAACGTGGACTCCCAGTTGTTGGGAGGCGTGCCGCCCTCCTCGGGAGATCCGGGCGTCTTGCCGTCGCGCCACACGTAGTAGTCGCGATACGGGCTGTCCTTGCTCGAGCGGCTTTGAATAAACCATTGGTGCTCGTCGGACGTGTGATTTGCCACCAGGTCCATCACGATCTTTATGCCCAGCTCGTGCGCGCGAGCGAGCATGGCGTCAAAGTCGTCGAGTGTGCCGTACTGGGGGTGGATGGAACGATAGTCGGCAATGTCGTAGCCATTGTCATCCATGGGGCTGGCGTACACGGGGCTGAGCCAAATAACGTTTATGCCCAGCTTTGCCAAGTAGGGCAGGCGCTGTGTCATGCCTGGCAGGTCACCTATGCCGTCGCCGTTGGAGTCGGCGAAGCTCTGTGGATACACCTGATAGACAACTGCTTCCTTCCACCAAACGCGCTCTTCGGCAGTCATTCTCTCTCCTCTCGTCTCTTTGTCCGCCAAAAGGGTTTAGCCCCTTTTAACATAAGCGGTGCCCTCCCAGGGACGCAGCGTGGTGCCGTTGCCGGGCTCGTCGTAGTTGCTTACAAACACCTCGCCGTCCCAGGCGATCGCAGGTTGCTCCTCGTTGCTAAAGTTGCACTGCACCAACACGCGCTCGTTGCCAAGCGTGCGCTTGTAGGCGATCACCTGTGGCGCAGGGCTTTCCACGAACCGAATGTCTCCGCTCTGAATGATGGGCTCGGCCTTGCGAAGCGCGATGAGCTGCTTGTAAAACCAGAACACCGAAGCGGGATCGTCCACCTCGGCGGCGGCGTTGAGCCACTTGTAGTTGCTGCCCACGCCAATCCACGGCTCCACGGTGCTAAAGCCCGCATAGGCCGAGTCGTCCCACTGTACCGGCGTGCGGCCGTTGTCGCGAGACTTGTACGCAATGATCTCGAAGGCCTCTTGCTCGCTCTTGCCCTCGTCGTCCTGCATGATGTGGTAGTAGTTGATGGACTCCACGTCGCGGTATTGGTCTATGCTGGTAAAGCCGGGGTTGGTCATGCCCAGCTCCTCGCCCTGGTAGATGTAGGGCGTGCCGCGCATGAGGAAGGTGCACACTGGAAGCATCTTTGCCGACAGGTTAAGGAGTTCGGGCGTGCTGTCGTCTGCAAAGCGCGTGCTGGGACGTGGCTGGTCGTGGCATGTCCAGAACACGGCGTTCCATCCACCGGCTGCCGCCATCTGCTCCTGCCAGGACCTAAAGGTCTCGCGCAGCATGGGGATGTTTGCCTTTGCCTTGCACCAGCGGTTGCCGTCCACGTTGTCCACGCGGAAGTGATGGAACGAGAAGGCCATGGCAAGCTCGTGGTTCTGGGGCTTGGTGTACTCGATGCAATGCTCTATAGTGGTGGAGCTCATCTCACCTACGGTCATGAGGTCGCCAATGCCTCCCTCGCGCACAAGCTCGCGCAGGTACTCGTCCACATGCGGGCCATCGGTGTAGAAGCGGCGTCCGTCACCCTCAAAGTCGTCTTCGAAGCGGCCCTTGGAGATGTTGTTGATTACGTCAAAGCGGAAGCCCTTTACGCCGTGCTCTACCCAAAAGCGCAGTACGTCGGCAAGCTCGGCGCGCATCTGGGGGTTGGTCCAGTCCAGGTCGGGCTGGCTCACGTCGTACAGGTGCAGGTACCACTTGTTCATTTGCGGCGAGAATTCCCAGGCCTTGCCACCAAACTTGCTGTCCCAGTTGGTGGGCATCTTGCCGGGGTTCTGGGCGGTGGCTCCGGGCTCGGGGTCGCGCAGGATGTAGTAGGCTTGGTACTTGGGGTCGCCTGCGAGGGCCTTTTGGAACCACTCATGCTGATCGGATGTGTGATTGAACACCATGTCCAGCATAAGGCCAATGCCGTGCTTCTGGGCCTCGCGGGCAAGTTCGTCAAAGTCGTCCATGGTGCCAAACACGGGGTCAACGTTGCGGTAGTCGGCTACGTCGTAACCACCGTCTTTGAGTGGGCTCACAAAGAAGGGCGTGATCCAAAGGTAGTCGACACCCAGATTGGACAGGTAATCTAGTCGCTCGGTTATGCCGCGAAGGTCGCCCACGCCATCATTGTTGCTGTCGTTGAACGAGCGAATGTATATCTCATAGGCAACCTTGCTGCCCAAAAACGCGTCGCGCGTGGAAATAACGTTGCTCATACTGTTCCTCTCTCGTATGTAATGGAGAACATGCAGGCAGAGTCGTACTTAAGGGCACATGGGGCGTCACCCCAAAAGGTACCCGTTTTTTTTTGGGTTACAGTTTGGGTGTCGCCCCCGAGGTACCCCCGAAATAAACGATGGGTATTGTGGGGCGCCCGCCCCGCGGAGC
>JAUMWL010000033.1:0-3568 GCA_030529665.1 Coriobacteriales bacterium | reverse complement strand
CCCTTTTTGGCGGTACCTTTTGGGGTGACGCCCCACAGGTACCCCAGAATGACCTTGCAGTTATAAGTGGGCGACCTGCACGTGGTTACAGGTCGCCCAAAGGAAAGGAGGACTCGCGTCCGTGGAATGTTACTTGGCGAGGTTTACCACAACCTGACCGGCGGTGCAGTTGCCCAGGTTGGGGGTAATCTTGGAGTAGTCGTCGCTGTTGGTGACGATAACCATGGTGGTGGTGGGCTTGCCGGCCGCCTGGATTGCGGGAAGGTCGGCGATCATGAGGAGCTGGCCGGCCTTTACCTTGTCGTTGGCCTTGCAACGCGGGGTAAACGGCGCACCATTGAGCTCTACGGTGTCAATGCCAATGTGGATGAGGATCTCGGTGCCGTCGTCGGCAAGCAGGCCAAGTGCGTGGCCGGTTCCGGCAAGCATGGTAATGGTGCCGTCAACCGGAGAATAGACAGCGCCGTTGGCGGGCTCGATTGCTACGCCTTTGCCCATTGCAAGCGAGGCGAACACGGGATCGGGAACGCTGGTGATGTCTACGGCCACGCCAGACATGGGAGACACGACGGTGTTTGCCGCGTAGGAGGCGTTAACACGGTCGGGCAGCGAGGCGACGGCTGCCTCATGGGCGGCCTGCTCGGCCTCGAGGGCCTCGGCCTTGGCGCCAGCGGCCGCTGCGGCCTTGTCGATTCCCTGGTTCTTGCCAACGATGAAGGTGAGGATAAACGGCACGACTATGGCAACGAGCATGCAGAGTGCGTAGGGGAGCATGGACTGGGGCTGCATGGCAAGGATGCCGGGAAGGCCGCCTACGCCGATGGCGTTGGCCGTGCAGGAGAACAGGCAGGAGAGGAAGCCGGCGCATGCAGAGCCGATCATGCCGCATACAAACGGGAACATGTACTTGAGGTTAACACCAAAGATGGCGGGCTCGGTAACGCCCAGGTAGCAGGAGAGCGATGCGGGGATGTTTACCTGCTCGGCGTTCTCGTCCCTCTTTTGCAGCACGATCATGGCGAGTACCGCAGAGCCCTGAGCGATGTTGGAGAGGGCGATCATGGGCCAGAGCATGGTGCCGCCAAAGTCGGCGATGAGCTGCAGGTCGATGGCGTTGGTCATGTGGTGCAGACCGGTGATGACCAGCGGAGCATACAGGAAGCCAAAGATGGCGCCAAAGATAACGCGGAAGTCGCCCGTTATGCCTGCGTTGACCACGGCGGACACGGCGCTGCCAAGGGTCCAGCCAATGGGGCCGAGCACAAAGTGGGCTGCCATAACGGCAAGCAGAATGGAGCAGAAGGGCACAAAGATCATCTGGATGATGGTGGGTATGATCTTCTTGAAGAAGCGCTCCAGGTAGTTAAAGGTAATGGCGGCAAGGATGGCCGGGATTACCTGCGCCTGGTAGCCAACCATGTGTACCTGCGCAAAGCCAAAGTTCCAGCTGTACTGTGCCCAGGTCTCCTCGGTTGCGCCGGCCACGGCGTAGGCGTTGAGCAGCTGGCTGGAAACGAGGGTAAGGCCCATAACGATACCCAGCATCTCGGTGCCGCCCATCTTGCGGGTAACGGACCAGCAGATGCCCACGGGAATGCCAAGGTGGAACACGGCCTCGCCAATGAGCCACAGGAAGTGGTTGACGCCGCTCCAGAACACCGACATGCTTGCCAGCGTGGCGTTGCCGTCGGGCCCAAAGTAGGGCATGTCGCCCAGCACGTTGCGGAAGCCCAAGATAAGACCGCCGGTAATGATGGCGGGGATCAGCGGTGCAAACACCTCGGCGATGGCACCCATGGCGCGTTGCAGCGGGTTGCCCTGCTTTGCCGCGAGCCTCTTTGCCTCCTCCTTGGAGACGCCCGTAATGCCGCTGATGGCCACAAACTCGTCATAGAAGTCGGCGACCTCGTTGCCAATGATTACCTGAAACTGACCCGCTTGCGTAAAGCTGCCCTTGGCAGACTTAAGCGCCTCGATTGCGGGCACATCCGCGATGGAGGGGTCAACGAGCGTAAACCTCATACGCGTGACGCAGTGAGTCAGAGCGGCAATGTTGTCTTTGCCACCCACGAGGCGCAGCATCTCCCGCGCGTCGTTCTCAAACTTACCCATGGTTTCCTTCCTTCCCTTAATCGTAAATAGTGCGAATGGTTTGTGAGGGCTGGCCAGCACCCCAGATTTAACCTATCCAGATAATATGAATGGGTTATAATCCGTAACTTTATTATGGAATGGCATATTTCATCGCACAACTGCAAGTTATGTGGTGTTGCGCTAGAGTTCCCATGCCTACCGTTGGCGGAATATTTGTGCCGGGTGTGTCATCTGCAGGCGCGATGACACACCCTTTTGCGTTGGGGGCTTGTTCTCTTGGAACAAAAGGGGCGCTGGGAAGGAGGATTCCATGTCCATTTTGGTTGATAAGGGCGCGCGAACGCTTACCCTGCACACCTGCAACACCACCTACCAGATGCAGGTAGATCAGATTGGTGTGCTGCTGCATCTGTACTACGGCGGGCGGACGGATGGGAACCTGGACTACTTGGTCTCTCGCTTTGACCGCGGGACCTCGGCGAGCCCTCATCAGATGGCGCATGATCGCACATACTCCCTTGACTTCTTGCCACAGGAGTGCCCCGTGCAGGGTGCGGGCGACACGCGCAGCCCGCTGCTCGTGGTACGCAACGACGCCGGGACCTTTGGGTGCGACTTGCGCTACGTGCGCCATGTGGTGCGCGACGGCAAGTACGCGCTTGCCGGGCTGCCTGCGGTGTATGCGGGCGAGGGCGACGATGCGCAGACGCTTTGCGTCACTCTGGCCGATGCGCGTCTGGGGTTGGAGGTCGAGCTGCTGTATGGCGTGTTGCCGCACCTAGACGTCATATGTCCGCTTGCCCCAACGACTACACGGGTCGAAGCGTTTCTTTGCATACTCGCGCCATTGTGGCGGAGGGTGGCACCTTTGGCTACGAGCTTGACCTCAACAAGCTCAGTGTGGACGAGCAGGAGAAGGTGCGCGGCCAGATCGTCTGGCACAAGCGCATTGCGTCTTTGGTGCAGAAGGGTCGATATTACAGGCTGAGCAATCCCTTGACTGACCCTGTGTGCGCGTGGGAGCACGTGGCGCTAGATGGAAGCCGTGCCCTTGTGAGCTGTGTGGAAACCGAGCTGCGGGGGTATGGGATTGCGCGCTACGTGGTGCCGCGCGGGCTTGTGCCGGATACGTGGTATCGCGACGTGGCGACTGGGTGCGTGTATGCGTCCAACGCCCTCATGGACGCGGGCTTGCCCCTGCCGCTTGTTATGAAGGGCGGAGAATACCGCGCGCATACGTTCTTGCTCGAGCGCTGTTCGTAGGGTTGGGCGGTTGGCATGCGTTGCCTATCGTCCCTTTTACTGTCCCTCCTATTGTTTCAGTCTCGCTCCAAAGCAGAGAATTACCGACCATAGAAATATACGTAAAAGCATGAGCCGTTTAACTGCGGATATAATTTATCAAATAAACTGACAGGCCTATGGTCGGTAATTCACCAACCGGAGTGTCTTGGCAACCAGCCTCGGATTCCCG
>JAUMWL010000151.1 GCA_030529665.1 Coriobacteriales bacterium | reverse complement strand
TCTTCGCCGCCGCCAGCCTGAGCGCCCTGGCCTTCTCGACCTGCCTGTTTATCTCGTACCTCTGCTTCCTCGCCAGCTTTGGGCTGTAGGTGACGACCCTCTTCTCCGGGAGGCCGACCGCCCTCTTCCGACCGTCCTCGTCCGTGACCTTGTACTCGAATTCGCCCGTGGTCTCCTTGTAGCTCCACACGACGTTGCCGTCCCCGTCCGTGACGTCGGCCCACCCGTCCGGCGACAGCGCCCACGCGCGCTCGGTGGCCGGCAGCGTCTTCACGGACTTCGAGAACACGTAGCCGTCGCCGGCGAGCACGGCGTCGGCGACGTTGTCCGCGCAGTTGAGGCCCTTGTCGGCCACCCTCACCGTGCGCCCCGTTATCGAGTTTCGGCGCCTCAGCCCGCCCACGACCTCCCTGAGCTGCGGCCTCTCGCTCTCGTTGCCGGGGAAGACGCTCATCCCGATGGGTATGCAGTCGGCGTCGAGCAGCAGCCCCATGCCCACGATGGGCTCGCGCCCGTTCTCCTTGGAGGGTCCCTTCCTCCTCAGGTCGTCCTCGGCGTCTATCTCGAAGTAGTAGTTCGTGCAGTCGAAGTAGGACACCGACGTGTCCCTGGGGAAGAGCGCGGCCACGCGCGCGTTGTAGATCTCGACGACCTTCTCGTGCTCTTCGCCCAGGTAGGCCAGCCCGTCGTAGAGCTGGTCGAGCGAGAAGCCCCGGCCCGCGCCCTCCATCAGCGGCAGCACGTCGTGGAAGGTCCCGCTCTTCGAGCACGGCGCCACGCAGCGGGCGTAGACGAGCGAGGAGAGCAGCTCGGAGAGGGGGAAGCGGAAGCCCGAGGGAATCTGCAGGTAGGCCAGGTCGGACGCGACGCCGAGGGCGTCGTCGATGGCCTTGATCGCGAAGTGGCCGAGGTGCCGCTCGGCTGGCTCGGGGCCGATCTCGCGCGCCCTCTCCCTCTCCTTGGCGGCCTTGCGCTCGGCGTTCATGGCATCCACCTCGCGCTTGAAGTGCGCGACCGGGTCCTCGATGCCGGACTCCCTGAGCTCGTGCTCGTAGCCGATCGCCCTCACGGAGCTGTGGGCGGTGTGGCCCCTCTGGGGGTCCCAGTGGCTCTCGTAGATCTGTAGGTAGAGCCCCTTCTTGTTCCTGGACTTCTTGAGGAAGTAGGCCATTTTCGTCCCCCTGTCAAGTAATAACACCATAGCACCATATTGAATTCTACCAGAAAGAACCTTGTCAATCAAGCGAAAAAGTCAAAAAAATACCAGCTCAGGGCTGGTTTTCTCGGTCTAGGCTGTATTGCGGAATCCTAAAGAGTCGTGGTGCTAAACGCTAAAGACGGGAGTCCGCCGGCACGACCTACGCGGGCGTCCAGCGCTACGTCAAGTCCGCGGTCAAGGCCAAGTGAGAAAAGGGGCCAAACCCCTTTTCTCACCCATCACACACTACTTCCCCGGGAGCAAGTGTTCCACATGGCAGAAACACCCCTGGGGTGTTTCTGCCACACTAGTCGCTGTCCGTTTCCTTCGCCTGGCCCCTCCTTGCAACTGCCGTGCTTGTGCGGTGAATATGCAGCAAACCTGCGTCCTTTACCGAACAAACCCCACCTATCGCTTAGTTGAGCCCAAGGTGCCCGTTATCCGTGTAATATAAAACAGTCCAATGCATAATATGAAGGGCTGCCCATGGATAAGACGATGCGAACGAACATTGCGTCCCGAGTTGCGCTGAGTGTCTTGGCCGTCCTCTCCGTAGCGTTTATGCTCTTTGGCGTGAGTCGCCTCTATGGCTTGTAAAAAACCTTGCCGACAACGACGGGTCCATGGCGCGCGCGTCGCTTCGGGACAAGAAGCAGCACTCCGTCCTCTTTTTGTCGTCCTACAGCCAGTCGCACTTCTCTGTTCCCCTGCAATGGGATGGCATAAGCGAGGCGTTTGAGGGAACAGAGGTCCTGCTCGATACCGAGTACATGGACATGAAGAACAACGCCGACGACGAGTCCCAGGCCCTCTTTGAGCAGCTCCTGCGCCACAAGCTCGAGTCGCATGCCTACGAGGTGCTTATCGTTGGGGACGACGCGGCACTCAACTTTGCCGAGGAGCACCGCGATGACCTCTTTGAGGGGGTACCCGTCGTGTTTCTTGGCATCAACGACGTTGACCACGCTCGCAGGGTCCACAACGAGGGGTGGGCGACCGGAATTCCCGAGCAGTCCAACATGGCCGATGTGTTTAGGACGGCGGCGGAGATCTTTGGCACGTGCGACACCTTTGTCTGCATCGTGGACGACACCGAGACAGGCAAGGCGGATGTTGTGTCCCTCGAGCAGATAATGCCCCAGTTCCCCAACCACGAGTTCGAGATCGTCAACCTTTCTCGTTTGAGCGAAGGGGAATTCCTAAAAAAGATGAAGGGCCTCGAGGACAACACCATCGTGTTTGAGCTCGACGCCTTTAGGGATCGGGACGGCAAGGTCTACACGATCGACGACGTTTGCCGGCTCTTGGCCGCCAACTGTCCGCGGCCGGTCTTTAGGGTGAGCACGGGCGGAGTGGGCAACGGGGCCCTTTGCAGCGGTTTTCTCGACTTTACCAAGTTTGGCATCTCTGCCGGCCAGATGGCCATCTACATTATGAACGGCAAGTCGCCTTCCGACATAAGACTGGCTAGCGAGTCTGCCACGGAGTACGTGTTCGACTACCAGCAACTCAAGCGTTTCGACCTCAAGAACTCCCAGCTGCCAGACAACTCCATCGTCTTGGGCGGTGAATCCAACCTCATGGATAGCTACGGGGCAATCTTGCAGCCCCTATCCTACGTCTTTGTGGGCTTTGCCTGTCTAACCCTCTTTCTCGTGCTGGAATTCCTCAAGTCGCGCAGGAGCGAGAAGGACCTCTACTACCGTCACTACCACGACTCCCTCACCGACCTGCCCAACCGCAATGCTGCCAAGCAGCTGCACGGGCGCCGGGCCGTTGGCTCCGTTGCCCTCATCGACATAGACGGCTTCCGCTTTATCAACGAGGTGTATGGCTACGGAAGGGGAGACGTGGTCATAAAAACCATCGCAGACCGTCTGCGCAACCTGCCCGAGCTTAGGTGCGTGCGCTACGGTGCAGACGAGTTCCTGCTCCTGTTTGACGGCGACATATCGGAGGAGCCCGGGCTATTTGACGAGGTGGTTAGGCTCACGCACGAGCCAGTTGAGGCCGATGACCAATCGATCGAGATCTCGTGCTCGGCAGGCATTGTCGTCCGTGACGGGGACCAGTCCCTCGAGGAGCTTATGACCGATGCAGACCTGGCCCTTTACGAGGCCAGGGAGTCGAGCGGGCGAAGCCGCTGCGCATACTACAGTCCCCAGATGCGGAAGAAGATCGACGACAGGCGCCAGGTAATAAGCTCGCTGGACCGCGCGATTGCCGAGGAGAGCTTTATGGTGGTCTACCAGCCCCAGATTGACCTGGCGAGCGGGCGGTTGCACGGATTCGAGGCCTTGTGTCGCTTTAAGGACAACCTCTACTACCCAAACGAGTTCATCCCCGTGGCGGAGGGCGTCGGGCTTATCATTCAGGTTGATCGCATCGTGACCAAGAAGGTCGTCGAGCAGATGCGGGCTTGGAGAGACGTGGGCTTTGAGGTTCCGTCGGTATCGATCAACTACTCGCCCATACAGCTCAAGGACACCGAGTACTGCGCTTGGCTCAAGGGGCTTCTGGATGAGGCGCAGATCCCGGCGAATCTTATTAAGCTCGAGGTTACGGAGAGTGGGTCCTTCGACGGCAAGAAGGCCCAGCAGTTCTTCTCGGAGGTCCACGAGATGGGAATGCAGCAGGCACTCGACGACTATGGCACCGGCTACTCCACCCTAAACGCCGTGAGCGCCTATCCCATGGACTACATCAAGCTGGACAAGTCCGTAAACGACAACCACCTGCAGCCGGGCAGCGAGTACTACCTCGAGACCCTCGTGAGCTTTATCCACAGCCTCGGCAAGCGCGTGGTGGCAGAGGGCGTCGAGGACGCGGTGCAGATCGAGCTGGCAAAAAAGCTCCAAATCGACTACATCCAGGGCTATTACTACGCCCCGCCGCTCGACGCGACCGCAGCCGAGGAATGGCTGCCACAACAAGCGTAACCAGAGGGGGAGCATCCCCTTTTGGTTGCGAGCGACCAAAAGGGGATGCTCCCCCTCTGGTTGTTCTTCCCTCTGGTTACGACACGCCCATGTAGTCGAGCATGCCGTTGACGGCGACCTTCGTGGCTGCCACGGCGTGAACCACGGTGTTGGGGCCGGTAACCACATCACCTGCGGCAAAGACGCCCGGAACGGTGCACATGCCATGCTCGTCCACAATAAGAAGCCCGCGCTCGTCGCCCTCAAGCCCCTCGGTGGTGAGGATGAGCTTGTTCTTGGGCTTTTGCGAGACAGCCACAATTACGGTGTCGCATTCCACCTGGTCGAGCTTCTCTTCGTAGCCCACCACCTTGTCATCCTCGTCAAAGATTGCGGTGCGGAACACGGGACCGGTTGCGTTTATCTCGCAAATGGCCTTGCCCTGCACGAGCTCGCAGCCGTCGAGAAGCGCGTACTCGAGCTCGTCGGAGCTCGCCGATATGTGCTTGCTGCGCGCGTAGAGCGTAACCTCGCGCGCGCCCTGGCGAAAGGCCGTTCGTGCCACGTCCATGGCGGTGTTGCCGGCACCTATAACAGCCACGCGCTCGCCAATCTCGGCCGTTTGCGGGCTTCGCAGGTAGTCGAGGCCAAACAGCACGTTACCACCCGCCTCGCCGGGAACCCCCAGCGTTTGTGCTCGCCAGGTGCCTGTGCCAATAAAGATCGCCTCATATCCGTCGCGGAACAGGTCTGCGATGGTGAGCGACGATCCAATGGCCGTGTTGTGCCGAACGCGCACACCAAGCGCCTCAAGGATCTGCTGGTAGCGGTCAATCACGTTCTTGGGCAGCCGGTACTCGGGGATGCCATAGCGCATTACGCCGCCAATCCGTGGGTTTTGGTCAAAGATGGTAACGTCTACGCCCATCTGGGCAAGCCGCATGGCGGCTACGATGCCGGCTGGACCGCCGCCAATAACAGCCGCGCGCCTGTCGCAAGGCTCGGGCCTCCGGAAGCGCACGCGCTCGAGGTAGGTGCTCGACACGTAGTTCTCGATGGCCGAGAAGTGCACGGGCGTGCCCTTGCGGCCGAGCACGCAGTGGCCCTCGCACTGCGCTCCGTGGTTGCAGATGAGCGAGCATACGGCGCTCATGGGGTTGTTCTGGAAGAGGACCGCCCCGGCCTCGTCCATGCGACGCTCGCGGAACAGCTGGATGGCCAGCGGTATCGCGGTGCCGACGGGGCACCCCCTCTGGCATTGGGGCCTCTTGCAGTTGAGGCAGCGCTCGGCCTCCTCGACGATGTGCAGCGCCATGGTGTTCTCCTCTCTGGACGTCAGTGCAGTGCCGCGGGACACCCCGCGGCACGTTCCCTACTGTTCTATCGCGCCTCGTCGGCGGGGAAGATGACGCCCGCCTCGCGGCGGATGGTGTTCTGAACGCGGCTCACGAGCAGGCTCTGGTCCAGCTGGCGGTAGCACTCCGCGAGGTCGCCCTCGTCCTGCTGGCGGCAGAACTCGCGGAACTCGCCCTCCCACATGACGGGCAGCGAGCGGTCGATGACCTCGGGCTCGCCTCCGTTGAGGCAGAAGGTCACGGGGCCGCAGAGGTTCGCGCCGGTGTCGGTCCTTATCCAGCCGTCGGTGCCCTGGATGGTGGCGCCGGTCGCGCCCCAGCTATCCTTGGTGCACACGTTGGTGGCAGTGAAGCCGTCGTACCCGAGCACCACGAGCCCGCTCGTGTCGATGCCGCGCTCGATGTTGGCGTGGTACGTCGCCGTCCTCGGCTCGCCGAAGAGCCCGATGGTGTAGGTGAGGGTGTACAGGCCGATGTCCATGATGGCCCCTCCCGCCTTGGCGGGGTCGAACGCCGGCAGCACCTCGCCGGCGCGGAACGCGTCATAGCGCGAGCTGTACTGGCTGTAGTTCACCGACACGGCCTTTACGTCGCCGATCCTGGGCAGCAGCTCGTCGCGCACGAGCCTGAAGTTGGGCTGGCGCGTGGTGACGACGGCCTCCCACAGGAAGCGCGCGTGCTCCTTGGCCAGCGCGGCGAGCCTGGCAGCCTCGACCTCGTTGGAGGCGAGCGGCTTCTCGCACACCACGTCCTTGCCCGCGAGGATGGCTGCCTCGCTCACGGCGTAGTGCAGGAAGTTGGGGACCGCCACGTACACGGTGTCCACGCCCGGGTCCGCGACCAGCTCGCGGTAGTCGGCGTAGCGGCCCGCAGCGCCCCACTCGTCGGCGAGCTCGTTGACCTCGTCCATGCTGGAGGGCGTCCCCGCCACGGCTGCGACCTCAACGTCCCACGAGGCGAGGTTTGGCCCCACCATGCGCGATATCATTCCCGTCCCCACGATTCCAAGCTTCATGTTCTTCTCCTCTTTTATGCTACGGCGACCGCGAAGCGCGGCACCGTCTTTCCCAACACCTGCTCGAGCGCGCGCACGATCACCTCGTGGTCGAGCCCGTCGTGCAGGCCGCTCACCGCTATGGTGGCCACCCACTCGTCGCCCGCGCGCACGGGGAACGCCCCGCACGAGGGGCACACCTCCGGCACGCGCGCCCACACCTCGTCGAGCGGCCTGCCGCCCGCGATCGCCTCGAGCTGCGCCCACGGGCTCGCGTGGCCGGACGCGAGGGCCGCCGCGCGCTTGCCCGCGGCGAACGCGAGGTTGCGCGCGCCCTTGCCCTCGCCGAGCCACTGGAAGGCGACGGCCCCGTCCTCCTCGCGCGTAATGGTGACGGTGTACGCCTCGTCGTAGTCGCCGGCCAGCTGCGCCGCGGCGACGCCCAGCTCCAGGGCCTCAGCCGCGCCGAAGCGCGCCGCGTAGCGCAGCTCGCGCTCCTGGGCAACGAGCACGTCCATCGCCTCGGCGGCCTCCGCCGCCGTGATGCCGTTCTCTGCCATGACCTCTCCTCCCTTGCGTGCTACCGCAAATCGCGGGTTGCATCCTCGAGGATGCGCAGCTGCGCGA
>JAUMWL010000299.1 GCA_030529665.1 Coriobacteriales bacterium | reverse complement strand
TCCGACGGCATGGTCACCTTCGCGCAGGCCATCCGCGAGGGCAAGATGGACAAGTGCACAGACGACTTCAAGAAGCTCACGGGCGATGACGCCATCACGGTCAAGTACATGTTCGAGCACTGCGACGACTTCCAGATTGGCGAGCGCCACTCGAAGGACAAGTAAGCGCAACGGCTGATAGCGTGCAGCGAACGGGGCTGCCTTTCCGAGAAGGAGCTGGTGCCCCTCGCGGCGGACTGTCTTGTGAGTAAGGGCATGCTCAACGGGTAAAGGCACGCAGTGCAAAAGGAGGAAGCCATGACCATCTACAATGCAACCGAAGGAACCAACGGCGACGTATACGTTGCCCCAGAAAAGCGCGATGGCGATGAGTCTGTCGTCTGGTTTACCCGCGACATCTCCCCCGAGGGGCTGCGCAAGGCATTCGCCAAGGTTGCCGACCGCCTTGAGGGCAAGGTGGCCGTGAAGCTGCACACCGGCGAGCAGCACGGACCCAACATCATTCCCGCAGCATGGGTGAAGGAGCTCATCGACAACGACCTGCCCGACGCCACCATCATAGAGACCAACACCTACTATGCGGGCGATCGCGACTGCACCGAGAAGCACCTGAAGACCCTTGAGGTCAACGGCTGGACCTTCTGCCCCGTGGACATCACCGATGATGACGGCTATATCGAGCTGGACGTGGAGGGCGGCAAGTGGTTCGACTGCATGGCCGTGGGCTCGCATTTGCCCCTCTACGACTCCATGCTTACGCTCACCCACTTCAAGGGCCACACGATGGGCGGCTTCGGTGGCTCCAACAAGAACATCGGCATTGGCTGCGCCTCCGGCAAGGAGGGCAAGAAGTGGATCCACGCCCAGACCTCCGACAACGGCCAGACCTGGGGGCACCAGTGGTCGGTCGACAACGAGGAGCTGATGGAGAAGATTACCGAGTCCACCAAGGCTACCATCGACTTCTTTGGCGAAAACGTCGTGTACGTCAACGTGATGCGCAACATGTCCGTGAGTTGCGACTGCGAGGGCCTGTCCGCGCAGCCCGTGGTGACGCCCAACGTGGGCATTCTCGCATCCACCGACATCTGCGCCATCGACTCCGCCTGCGTGGACCTGGTCTATGCCATGACCAATGCCGGCCTCGTGCACAACCACGACCTCGTGGAGCGCATCGAAACCCGCCACGGCTTGCGCCAGCTGGAGTACATGCACGAGCTGGGCATGGGCAACTGGCGCTACCAGCTGCTCGACCTCGACAACGGCGAGCAGCCCGTGAGCCTCGCCGACGCGGTGGCGCACGTAGTGCCCTTCGAAGGGTAGGCGCGCATCCTTCGGGCAAGCATCGCCAGCTACACGGAGGGCATATGGGGCGGGGCTGACGACATCATTTCGTCAGCCCCGCCTTTCGTCTACGCCAAGGAGTTACGCAAAGCTCTCTTCGACCAAACATGACACTTCACAGGAGATTACCCTCAGTGGTCCGCCCGACACGTGTGTCCATGTCTGCCTGGGTCTTGAGGAGCACTACGCGATAGAGCGGGCAGCGTCGTATCCGCCCGTGACGGCCTCTTGGATGCGGCCCACGCCACCGGAGTCGCCCGCAACAACCACAGGCACGCCGAGCTCCTCGACCCATGCGGGAGCCGCTGTGGGACGCATGCCGAGGCTCAGCACGAGATGGTCGAACGGAGCCTCGACGTGCTCACCATCCTTGGTCTCAAACACGGCCACCGTGCCCACCACCTCCAAGAGCTTGTGGCCTGGATGCATGCCGGTGTCGGTCTGACCAAGGCGCCCCATGATATCGATCATGTTCTGGAAGAAGATGCCGGGACCGATCTGGTCCACCATCTCGTAGAGCTCGACGTGGCAGCCCTGCTC
>JAUMWL010000032.1:18878-22746 GCA_030529665.1 Coriobacteriales bacterium | reverse complement strand
GTTGCGGCCTTGCCGAGCCGTGCTCAAACAGTCCTCGCTGCGCTGCGGAGCTGCGCGCGGCAGCGGCAAGGCCGCAACCGCCCACGCGACACGGCTTTGACTAGGTTTTGCTCTCTTTAACCATATTGAAAAACACTACGGCGCTAAACATAGTGTAAAGTTACTATTTATACCCTACAGCACATGCACTTGCCGAGACTTTGAGGCAACCCGCCAACGGCTGGTCGAGTAAAGAGGAATCACCTATGACCTACTATACGACTGTAATGGCGATTACTCTTATGGCGCTCGCCGTGCTCTGCGTGCTGGTGCACGAGAACAACCGCATGGGCCACAAGGATCGCCGACTCTGCTATGTGGAGTTCGCCCTTATTGCGGCGGCAGCGCTTGCCGAATGGACGGGCGTAGCGCTTGGACACGTGGAGGGTCTTCCCGCATGGCCGATTCTGGCGGCAAAGTGGGCCGACTACGTTTTGACTCCGCTAGCCGGTGCGTCCATTGCATGGCAGCTCAGGCAACACAACAAGTGGGAGAAAGCTCTCAATGCGGTGCTTGTCTTTAACGTTGCGTTCCAGACGTTTGCCTTTGCCACGGGACAGATGATCTTGCTCGACGAGCACAACCACTACTCGCACACGAGCCTGCACGTGGTGTATGTGGCCATATATCTTACGGTGTTTGCCATTACCGCCATCCAGTTTGTGCTATATGGCAGGTCATTTAGCAAGCAAAACCGAAGCTCGCTCTACCTAACGGTAGCGCTTACCATCGCAGGCGTTGCCATGCAAGAGCTTTTGGGCGAGGAGGTGCGCGTGGCATATCTCTCGCTCACGCTCGGCGCGGCTTTTTTGTACATACGCAACAGCGAGTTCTTTCAGCTTACACAGGACGCGAGTTTGCAAGAACAGCAAGAGCTGCTTATGCGAGACGACCTTACGGGCTTGGGCAGCCGACGTGCATACTCGGCGGCACTTAAGGAGTACAAGGAGAATGGCATTCCCAGTGGTCTCGCCGTATTTGTGGTGGATATCAACGGCCTCAAGGAAGTCAACGACAGCCTAGGTCACGGTGCGGGAGATACGCTCATACAAGCAACGGCCAACTGTATTAGGGATGTCTTTGCTCCAGAGGGCGACTGCTACCGCACGGGAGGAGACGAGTTTGTGGTGCTCGTCTCTTTGGACAAGGCGCAGGCGGAAGCCAGGCTCGCTACACTACAGAAGAACTCTTTGGCATGGCGGGGAGACATGGGACAGGTTATGCATCTTGCCGCAGGATATGCGCTTGCCGCTGACTGGCCGGATGCAGCGCCCGAAGGACTTGTTACGCAGGCCGACTACGCCATGTATAACGCAAAAGAGGCCTACTACCGGCAAGAGGGGCGAGATCGTCGCCAATCGCGGTAGGACGACCGGACGTGCACAAAGGGCGCCATCCCTTCTGCACGCCGTCGGCACTTAGCTACGAGCACGCTTGGATTCACGTCGAATAAAGTACAGCACCACAAACGTGAGCAAGGCCACAGCGCCTCCGCCTGCAAACACGAGCGAGCTAGGAGTAAAGCCGTCGCCAACCACGCCAAAACCAACAACCGAGCTCGACGAGGCGGAGATGGTGCTGCCAATCCACGGACCGATGAGCATGGGCACCAATACGGCCACAAAGATGCGGATTCCCTGGTACAGGCCCACGTGCCCCTGGGGCGTGTGGTTGCGGATCTGGGCACCAAAGCAGGCAACCGAACCCAAGTAGCCCGAGAGCATAAGCATGCTGCCCGCAAAGACTCCCGGTGCGCTCGTAAGCACCGTAAGCAATGCGCAGCCAACGAGGAACAGAACGATGGGCACCACGACGCTCCTTACAAAGCCGCGCCTGTCAAACGTGCGACCATACAGAATGGTAAACACGGACGCGATGATGATGCATGGTGCCATCACAAACACGTAATTCTCACCCAAGATGTAGGGAAGGCGCAGATACAGCACGTAGTAGGGCATAAACACCTGCATGGCAATGGCAAAGACGCAGTATGCCAGCAGCACCAGGTACAGCATGGGCTGCGCGCGCACCACGGAGGGCCTAAAGCCATAGAAGACCTCGGACAGGTAGCCCTCGCCACGGCGCGGCTCGGGATGGCTGTCGTCCATGAGCACTGCGGCAAGCAGGCCGGTTGCCAGCACGATGCCACCAATGATCGAGAAGAACAACGGGTAGTTATACGTAACCGACCCGTCGTCTGCCACGATCATGAGGAACATGGCCCCGCCAAACACCGCCAACATGGAGAGCAGCGGCATGGCGCTGTTTACGCCTTCCACCTTGCCACGGTTCGTGTCGTCGGTGATGTCGGTCATCCAGGCGTTGAACGCGCTGTCGTTGGCCAGGCTGCCAAAGAACGTCATAACGCAGTCGGCCGCGACCGTGAGGGTGATGCCCAGCGCCGCCGCAGCAGCCGCATCGCGGGCAAGCACCTGCGAGATGCCCTGCAAGGCCGCAAAGATCCAGATTGAGACGCCCCACAAAAGCGTTCCCGCGACCACAAAGACCTTGCGCCGGCCCACGCGATCGGACCACACGCCCGCAAGCAGCGTGGTGGCCGTGGCGGTAACGGCCGACGCGCTGACCATGAGCGCAACGTCGCTCAGCGACGCGCCAAAGACGTCCTGCATAAACAGGTTAAAGAAGTTATTCTCAACCGCCCAGGCAACCTGTCCCATGAGCGAGAGCAGGATGATGAGTAGCCATGCCTTTCGCGTTAGCGTTGCGGTGTTTTTCTGCGCCATGTTCGGCCCCCTCGTGCTTGCCGGCTTATTCTTTGTTGCGTCGTCTTGCTACAGCAGCGCCGCCAGCTGGTCTGCGAACTTTTGGGGCTGCTCCTCAATGAGCATGTGCGTGGCGTCGTCAAAGCGCACGGACTTATATGACGAGGGGACGTTTTGCTGGTACCACGACGCGAGCTCGGGCGAGAAGAGCGACCCGGGATAGGCGTAGAAGTACGAAAGCGGGATGTCGAACCCCGCAAAGCAGCCGCGATGGTCCTGTCCCTTCATGGAGACCGAGAGGCTCCTGAGCACGCCCTCGTCACAGGTTGCAAGCCGCTTCTTCAGAGGCCGTCTGAGCAGGAAGCCCGGGACCTTCTTGAGCTTGGGCATGGCGCCTATGGCGAACTCCTTGTACAGCTGGTAGAACGACTTGCCCGCGTTGTTTGCCTCGTCTTGGGCCGTGAAGGCTCCTTGGTAGAGGCCGAGCTTCCACTCGTCGTCGTTGAGCTGCTTGGGCGTCATGTCGCAGAGGACGACCTGCCGCAGACGCTCGGTGCCAAACATCTCCAGGTAGGTCATGGCCACGCCGGCGCCCATGGACCATCCCACCAGCGTAACTGCATCAAGGCTTAGGCCCACAAGCAGCTCGTGGAGGTCGGAGGCAAGCGTCTCCATGGTAACGTGGTCGCCGTTGGCGTCCTTGCTCGCCCCGTGGCCACGATGGTCGTAGGTTATGCAGCGCGCCTTGCCTTTGAGCAGCTCAACCGGCTTGTCGTACACGGCGTGCGTGCTGGTCCAACCATGCATCATAACAAGCACGTCATTGCCAGTAGCCGTGTCCTCGTAATAGAGCTTCTCGCCATTGGCGAGCGTAAAGTAAGCCGCGTTGGTGGCCTTCTGCCCAACAGATCCGTTGTCTTTCTTGGTTTTGCGCAGCATAAAAACCTCCTCTATTTGTGCACGTGCCGCATATTATACGCATTGTTGGACGTCCGGCGGGAAACGACGCCCCGGACCGTCGCGGCGCACTACGATGGCACACCGTTTCCAGGAAAGGGTGTGCCGCGAGAACAGCGGCGCGTGCTGGGATTGCGAGCAGTGTGGGT
>JAUMWL010000032.1:12671-18778 GCA_030529665.1 Coriobacteriales bacterium | reverse complement strand
ATTGCGAGCAGTGTGGGTCAATCACGAGGCTGTGTGCTGACTTTGCGACCAGTGTGGGTCGACAAGCCACACTGCTCGCGATTACAGCACACTTCCGGACGCAGGACCCACACAGCTCGCAAACACAGCACACCCAAGGCCAGACGAACCACACTGCTTACGATTACAGCACGCCCCGCCCGGCGCGAGCCACACAGCTAGCGATTACAGCACACCTCTGGACACGCCACGTAACCTCACTCTTTTGCCAGCTTGGTGCGGTCCACGATGCCAAGCGCACAGGCTGAGTCGAGGGTCTCCAGCATCATGGCGCCAATACGCACAAACGTTGCCGGATAGTCCAGCATAACGTCTGCCGCCGTCATGATTGCAAGGGCTCCCGCCGGAATGCCCAGCTCGGCGAGCATGAGTCCATAGCACATAAGCATGCCACCGGGAACAGGCGGAGCCACCACGGCATAGAGCACGCTCGCAAGGGCCAGTCTCACGTACCACGACAGATCGGCACCAAGGCCATACGTGCTCATGCTATACAGCATGAGCACCACACACATCACGCTCGTGGAGCACTTGCACAGCACCACGCCCAGCGGCATGGAAAACGAGGTGTGGTCCTTGGGCACGCCCATACCGTCGGTGCAGGCCGCCAGCATAGTACTATAGGCCGCAGACGACGATGCCGTGGTAAGACCCACTATCATACTGGGCCAGATGGCGGCGAGCGTCGCGCGCAGGCTCACGTGCCTATGCAGGCAAACGTACACGAGCTGAAGCGCCACCTGCGCGCACATAAGCACAACACAGAGCACCAGCGGCATCCATGCCGAAAGCATAGAGCCAAGGGTACCCGACCACGCCTGCATAAGGATCATCACAAAGATAAACCCGGGGATAAAGCGGCAGAGTTGCTCCATGAGGAACTGCGCAATTCCGTTGAGCTCGCGAATGTTGGTGCGCACGCCTTCGCTCGAGGCGCCAAGCACGAGCGCCGCGATGCCAACAAAGATGCCCAAAAGGATTATCTGTGACGTGTTGCCCTCAACAAAGGGGGCGAACACGTTGGTGGGCAGAAGTCCCACCACCAACCCCAAGAGGTCGGCCACAAGGTCACCTGCACTAGAGCTGCTTGCCACGGGAAGCGCAAACAGGGGCACGCACACCACCATGGCAAGTGCCATACCTGCCACGTTGGAACGCATAAACCGGCCCGCCAACGACTTTCCCGCACGTCCGAGCGTCGCCACGTCGCCAATGTCGCAGATTCCGTTTGCAATTGACAAGAACACCAGCGGGCCGGCAATACCGCCAAGCATGCCCAGATACACGTTGAACAGAGGGGTGACGTACGCCTCGATCACGTGCTGGAGGTCTTGGTCACCCAAGAGCGCGGTGCCTGCGGCAGCCACCACAAGGCCCGCCGCAAAGGCAATGAGAATCTGTGCGAGCGAGCTCAGAGGTGGACGAGGCCGCACCAAGGTAAGTGTGTTCTGTCCGCCACGATAGGAGTACGTGGGCCGCATGCCCGACGCTTCCAACACGGCACGACCGATGACCATGCTCTCCTCGTCCAGATCGTTCTCGGCGGCAAGCGGGTCGAACTTCTTTCCTCGCACCATTACCATGAGGCGAGGCCGGCCTAGCAGTTTGCTCACCGCAAGTCGCGCAGGCGCACCATCACCAGAGTAATCTCTCAACATGAGCAGGGCATGCTCAAACGTCAGACGACATGCCATGGACTCGCGCGGTCCCAGAACCGTGCCGTCCAAGAATGCGGCCACCTCCTCGGACGCATGGTCGATTCCCTCGGTCGTCAGCAAAAAGTCCTGCGTCATTTGTCACTCCCTTTGCGGCTCATGCGAGCTCATCCTCAAAGACGATACGGACAAGACGATCGTACTCCTGCCAGGCTGCCTCCTGCGCAAGCTCCGCGCAAAGTCGGGCGACGCTGGTGTAGTACCACGCCTGCTGGACTGGGTCGCTCTGGTTAAACCGGGCCCAAAGCGCGCTGCCCTGCACAAGGTATTGGCGATAGAAAGACCGCATATTGGCAAGCTTGTCCGAGAGCCACACGATCTTTGCGGAGCGGTCGGAATGCTCCAAGTCGGCCAGGGACTCCTCCTTGCGAATGCGCCACGACTCCGACGGAGAGACGTCGTGCCGTTTGTTTTCGGTCTCGGACGCCACCAAAGAGGCAACGCGCTGCCCAAAGCGGCACTCGATCTCGTGCAGAGAGTGGTCCGTGTCCTCCACCACGTCGTGCAGAAGCGCCGCCGCAAGTACGTCCACGTCGTCCGTCATGGTGGCTGCAATGGCGGCCACCTCCATGGGATGCAGGATGTAGGGGGTGTTTCCCACCTTGCGCACCATACCCTCATGCGCGTCGGTCGCAAAGCGAACCGCATCCTCAAAAAGACTCGAATCCTTCTTGCACATATAGCGCTCCCTCAGTCATACGGTTGTTATAGCGGCAAAGTATAAGGCATGTTTATGCCTAGCTGGGACACGCCACCAGGTATTTGGTGCACAACTCCTCGCGTTCGGCGTCGCTCACTCCCAGCGCATCACGCACGTATCCCCACACGGAGCCATAGGTGTTGCACAGGTGCTCGGTTGCGTTTTGCATGGCCTGCGGAAAGACCTTGTCAAAGCCAATCATATATCTGTCTGCCTGCTCCTTGGAAATGCCCGCGGCCAAAAGCCCTTGGTACTCCCGCTCTATGAGCTTGGCGTTAAAGATGTTGGTAAGCAGATAATCGGCAACGATGGTCTGCTCGTCCACCCCCAACACAGAGAGGATGAGCATGGCAGCGAGTCCCGTGCGGTCCTTTCCCTGCGAGCAGTGGAACAGAAGCGCCTCGTCTTGCGGCTGCGACAGCAGGTATCCAAAGAACTCCGCGTATCCTCGCTTGCCGCAATCGGCTTCCAAAAAGTCCACGTACATGCGGTCGCCCACTATCCCCAGGTCAACCCCGCGCACGATCAGTTGCAGAGGAGACATGCTGAGCATCTCTTCTGGGGACATGCTTTGATCCATGCTTAGGTAGTAGTCCTCGTCCAGAATGCCCACGCGATGCGTGGTTGCAAAGTCGAGCCCACGCGCCGACCCGTCCAGGTTTTGGAGCTCCATGTTCATGCGAAAGTCCAGCACCGTCGTAAGATGCAGGTCGTGCTCCAGCTTGCGACGGTCCTTGTCGGTCGCGCCTTCGGGAGCCGCAGTTCGCAACAGCACGCCATGCCTAACCATGCGCCCGTTCGTGGTGCGGTATCCGCCCAGCTCTCGTGCGTTGCCTATGCCCTCAAGGCCAAGCGACTGGCTCTGTGCGTCATATTGCTCCTTGTGATGCATCGCGTTCCCTTGACCCTCCATTGCGTCCCTCCGACAAGTGTTACCGCATTTTTGGACGGGTGCCACCGCTCGATGGCACCCGCAGGCATGTCGTATAAGTATAGACGCGCGCCGTGCCCAGTGTGTGCCAAACCGGAGGTTAGGGGGCAAAAACTGCCACACAAACCTCCGGTTTGGCACACGCCGCCGGTCGCGCGCGTGCGCCACGCCCTCCGCGTGTGCTAGCGTTGCTTGGAGTAGGCGTCAAAGACAAAGTCGAGGACCTGTTGGAGGGTCTCCAGCGCCTTGGGTGAGGCATCAAGCTGCAGGAGCTTTTGCAAGTCGGCAATCGACATGTTAAAGGGAAGCTGCGCGCCATCTTGCTGCGGCACGGCGCAACCTTGCTGCTGCATCTGTGACAAGAGCTGCTGCATCTGGGTAATCATTTGCATCTGCATCGAAAGCTGCATCTGCATAAGGCCAATGAGGGGTAAGGGCACAAGCTGCACGGCCGGCATCGTGGGCATCTCGGCCTGGCCGCCGCCCTGCCCGCCGTCTGCAGGCTGGGCGCTGGAAGCCGCAGCGCCGCTCACGCCGCCAGCAAACGGGAAAGGCATAAACGGCATCTGCGGCATGACGGGCATCTGCGGCATGTTGGAAAAATCAAACATCAAGACACTCCTTGTTCCATGAACCTATTCTTCAATATAGCGGTCGTAGTCCTTGCGGCCATACATGAGGCCCGATGCCTTCATTGCAAACGAAATCAACTCCAGAGGCATCTGGAACTGCGGCTTGTCCTTTGGCGCGTCGCTCTTGCGCTCCTTGCTGACCTCGGAGCCAGACCCACCTGCCTGGCCCTTCTGTCCAAAGAGAAGCCCCGCGAGCTTGGGCAGGTCAAAGGGGTTAAACGGGTTGATGGCCTGGCTGGCCTGTGCAGGCGAGGGGTTGAACATGTCGTACACGCCAAAGGCGGAGCTCGCGCCCATGCCCTCGGGAAGCGTTCCGCCAGTAATGCTGTCAAGCTGCGTGGCATGCTCAATCGCAACGTCCACAATCGCCGCCCCGTCATGCACGGGAACGATGTTGTACGCATCGCCCGCAAGCCTCTCGCGGGTGATCCTAAAGACGTCGATCTTTCCATTGCTGTTGCAGGGAATGCTGTCCACCAAAACAAACTGCGAGGGAAGGTTGGTCTTGTGAATAAGACCGTTGGTCACAAACACGTCCACCAGCGCCAGCCTAACGGCCTCCGGCGCAGCTGGTCCCTTTTGCGTAGGCACCACATAGAGAACAGGCACCGTGTCGTGTATGCGCTTATCCAACACGGGAACCACGGCGCACTTGTTTACACACGGCTGCGCGGACATCTGCGCCTCCACAACGCCCGCCTCAAAGCGCACGCCCTCGTTGTTTACAAAGTAGCGATCGGCCCTGCCGGCATACGAGAGGCTCCCGTCTGCGTTTACGCGCACCAGGTCGTTTGTGCACAGGAAGTTCTTGCCCTCGATCTGGGTGTAGTCAAAGAGTTTCTGGCCATCCAGCTCGTTGCAGCACAGGGAGTCGGACGCAAGGTAGAGCGTACCCGTGCGCACGCCTTCGTCAGCCCTATAGAACTGCTGGTCCACCTCATCCTGCACCCACACGTCCTCGTTTGACTGCGGAAAGCCCAAGATATCGGCCTCGGAATCGGCCGGCACCACCAGCTGGGTACCGCCAGCCTCCGACATGCCATATCCGCGCACGATGGAGCACGTGCATCCATGCGCCTTAAAGAACTCCTTGTACTTTTGCAGCTTGGCGGGCGGCACATAGGAGCCGCCACAGGCAAGAACCTTAAGCGACGAGAGGTCCACGTCGTCCAAATCGGTGCGCTCGAGCCATGTGTCGATCATAAAGCCCGAGGTAAAGAGCGTCGTAAGCTGGTAGTAGTCAACCGCGCGAATAAACTTGGGATGCATAAACCCAAAGAAGGTGAGGACCGCCGTATCACCCGTCGCAAAGCAGTGGAGCGTTGTTGCCACGCAAAGGAAGGAGCTAAAGTCAAAGCTTGGCGCATACCTCTTTTGGTCCTTGCTCGCGTTATTTGCGATGCATACCATATGTTCGGCCGCGCCGCCAACAAGAGCCGCGTTAAACGCCTCGTTGGTATATGGCAGGGGCTTGCGCGTACCTTTTGTCGTGCCGGACGTGTGGGTAATGATTGCGAGCGTCCCCTCCTGCCACGGCGCAAAGGATACGGGCTCCTCGGCATACTTGGCCAGAAGGTCGCCCATAAACACGGTTCCGTCCAAGCGCCTGAGCGCGTGGTAGTTGAACTCGTTAAACGTAAGCTCGGCCGGCCCAACGCAGGGACCGCCCATGCGCGAGTGCACCAGAATCACGTTGCGCAGGCCCAGCTCCTCGCGTGCCGCCTCGATTTGTCGCCACAAGTCGGGCGTGACCATTATGTCGGTGAGTATGAGGTCGGTGAGCTTCTCGGCCCGCACCATGGTCTTCCACGTGCCCGACGGGAGGAAGTCCGGATACGAGAGCATGGAGACGGTAGCCCCGACCATGTTGAGCCCAAAGAACGCAAAGAGCGGCTCGGCGGCAATGGCGCCAGCGATTCCCACACGCGCACCGGCCTCGCCCGTAATGCCCAGCGCACCAAACACGCGGGCGTAGCTCTCCCATTCGTTGAGCATCTGCTCGTAGGTGTATTCCCTGGTGCAGTCCATTATTGCAAGCTCGCGGGTGATTGCGGGATTTATGCAGGCGATCTCCTTGACGCATTGCCATA
>JAUMWL010000032.1:2414-12571 GCA_030529665.1 Coriobacteriales bacterium | reverse complement strand
TTGAGGGCGTCGTGCAGCTTAAAGCTGTAGTTGTTAAGAAAGTCTGCTCGGCTGGTAAAGATGTAGGCTGGCGGCAGGTTGTTGATGATTTCGGGATGCTCGGGGTTCATGTACTCCAAGAACGTCTGGTCAAAGCGCTGGTTACCATAGATCTGCTCGGAGAGCATCTTGCCACAGGGGTCGTCCTCGTTGGTGTAGAACATGCCGCAGTTGAAGGCCGCCGCCTTAAACTTCATGCGGCTCGCCTGGTGCCCAATGGCATCCTGCAGCTTTTGCGACCCACCCATGGCACAGGCGTAGGCGGCCAAATAGGCGCCGGCACTCTCTGCCACCATAAAGACGCGGTTGAAGTCCACATCGAAGTCCACCAGGCGCTCGCCCACAAGGTCGAGGCCACAGCATACGTCATCCAAGCCTTGGCTTATGCTGACCTTTGGCGCCAAACGATACTCCACCGAGAACACGAGGTAGCCCTTGTGGGCCAAAAGGCGGCCGAAGGGACGCGAAATCCTGCGATCCCCCATGGTGAATCCGCCGCCGTGTATGGTAACAACTACGGGAAGCTCCTTGCCCTCTGCATCCGCAGGCTTGAACACGTCCATTGCCAGAGGGACTTCCTCGCGATTGACGTAGGGAATGTTGAGCATCTCCTCCACGTCGTCGAAGCGCTTCGCCTGTGCCTCGGTAGAGCCGGGCATCATGGAGAGCATGTCCACGTCTTGGGAGCGCTCGATGGCCGCTCGCATGAGCTCCCGCCTTATGAAGCTGTCAATCCCTTCCAACTTGTCAGCCAAGACAAGTCACTCCTCTCTATTCCGCAGGCTCGGCGGGCTCGGACGCGTCTGCGTCGGCTTGCTGTCCCATGTTCTGCTGAAGGATCTGGAACATCTGGTTCGTGAGCTGGCAGTTCTGCTCATACATCTGCTGCACCATTTGCAAGGCCGTCTGGTTCATCTGGTTCATGCACGACATCATTTGGTCCATACCTTGCCCCATACCGCAGAACGACTGGAAGTTGGGGAGCTGGACGCCTGGCATCTGGAAGTTGGGCATTTGGAAGTTGGGGAACTGCATGCCGGGCATCTGCATGCCGGGGAACGGGAAGCCCTGGGGCTGGCTCGCTTGCCCAGCCTGATCTGCCTGCGCCTGTCCCTGATTGGGCTGGCACGCGTTAAACAGCATGCCCATGGCCTGGGCGCCCATTTGGTTGAGGGCGTTGAAGCCGGCGATGGGGTTGAAGCTCTGGTTCATGATGGTGTCTTCCTTTCCTTCCTTGTTCGCAAAGGGCAAGCCACCCTTTACGTCTTCCGCTATGGCGCTCAACGCGTCCTTTATCATGTCGGACTCCTCCTCCTTAAGGGGGATGAGCCTAATGTCGGCAATAAGGTCCGCGACCTTTTTTGTCTTGACCTCGTACGTGGTGCCGCTAACCTTTCCCTGGTTGATCGCATAGAGGTCCACCTTGCCATTTGCGTTGCGTGGCAGCTCGTCCACGATCATCACGCGATACGGAATGTTGTGGAGCTCCAGGGTCTTCTGTACCTTAAACACCTCCAGCAGCGCCTTTCGCACCACGTCCGGCGCATGCTCGCCACCCTCAAGCGTCTTTACGCAGAGCATGGGGATGTTGTCGTGCACCCACTTGTAGTACACGGGCACCACGCCGCAGCTCTCAATACCGCTTTGTCGCGCCACCTCGGTCTCTACGCGTCCCGATTCGTACTTTATGCCGTCGTCGTTTACAAAGTAGCGGTTTGCCCGTCCCAAATAGGTAATCTTGCCGTCTGCATCCACGCGCACGAGGTCGTTGGTGCACACGTACGGTTTGCGACCGACCATCTCGACCTTTATGGTGGGCTTCTCGTCCAGTGTGGGGGAGGCGGCGGAGCCCGAGGTTAGGTAGAGCACGCCTTCGCACGGGAGGTCCTTCTGTGAGAGGAACTTCTGCTTGTCGTCGTCGTACAGGCGCATCTCCACGCCGGGCAGGAGGTAGCCAATGGACTCGTCGTCCAGATCCGTGGACGAGAGGCAGCATGCACCGCCAAGCTCCGAGATTCCGTACCCGTTTATGATCGCCACGTCGTTGCCGCCGTGCTTTTGCATGAACTCGTAGTAGCGACGCTTGTCGCTCGCCGACACGGCAGCGCCGCCAATAATGACGCAGCGAAGGCTCGAGAAGTCAAACTTGGTTGACTCGGGCATCTTGATCCAATGCTCAAACATGGCACCCACGCAAAAGAGCAGGGTAAGCCCAAACTCCGGTATGGACTTATAGAAGTTGGGATTGAGGGCGCCGGCGGGCACGATGCCAAGCGTGCCACCCATGGCAAGCGGCAGATGCACCTGGTCGATGATCCCGTATGCGTTGCTGAGGTCCACCACCACGCCGCTCACGGGATCGTCCCACGGCAGCATGTCGTAGCCCTGGAGCTTAAAGAAGCAGGCATCCGCAACGTTAAAGGCCTTGTCCGAGAGCGCGATGGGCTTGCCCGTTCCCGACGTGGTTCCCGAGGTGTGGATGATAAAGGCCGTGTTGTCGCTCTCGTCCGGAGCATAGCTCACGGGATGGTTGCCGTAGGCAAGGAGCAGGGCGTCCATGCAGATGGGTCCAAACCAGCTCTGCAGGTAACGGTACTTGGCCTCGTGAGCGGCGGCCATCGCTTTGCCAACGGAGGGGCCTCCCACCGTGGCATGCAAAAGGATCACGTTGCGCAGGCCCAGCTGCTCCTTGTGCTCCAGAAGGTCGGCTATGAGGTTTGGCTGCGCGAGGTCGTCCACCACTATAAAGTCGGTGAGGTTCTCGTCTTGTATGGTGCGCATAACGCGGTCGGGCCTAAAGGCGCTAAAGGACGAGACGAGCGACACTTGCGCACCCACCATGTTGAGGCCATAGACAGCAAACACCACCTCGGACGCACCGGAACCCATGAGGCCAACGCGCGCATGGTTCTCTTTTGTCATGCCGAGCGCACTGAACACCGAGGCGTAGCGCTCCCATTGCCTAAACATGAGGCCGTACGTATAGATGTTTACGCCGTCGCGTATGGCAATGCGGTTGAGGTTCTGGCTCGATGCGCCGGCGATGTCGCGAATGAACTTCCAAGCCTTCTGGTTTTGCCTAATGCGCAAACTGGAAGGCCTCGTGACTTTGGCAGTATTGGCAGTCAATGGGTACACTCCCCTTCAATCCACCGCGGTGGCATTAAAGAGAGATTGTACTACCACGCATCCAAAGGACACAAGTTTAAGTTTTAATCATCGCTCCAAGCAATGGGGAGTATCCCCTTTGACTGCCCTTTGCTACCACAGCTTGCGAACAACCACCACGTTGGCGTTTCCGTCGCGCACATAGCTCATGTCGTCGGTGCTCTTCTTTGCCATGAGGATGCCCAGCCCCCCAATGGTGGCGCCCTGTATGGACCGTGGCTTGGCGGGATCGGCGTAGGCCAAAGGATCGAAGGGCACTCCCCAGTCGGTCATGCTCACGGTAATGGCGTTGGGATTGGCGTTGTACACGTAGTCGATGCGCACCTGACCGGGCTGGTCCTGGTTTTGGTAGGCATAGCGACAGACGTTGACAAACAGCTCCTCCAGCGCCACGTCCAGCTTGCTCTGCGCCGTGATGGGGCACAGGCGGTTGCCGAGCTCGGTGTCCACAAACGATATGACCTGCTGCAGGTTGTCGAGCGTGGCGTCCACGGTAAGCGTGCCAATGGCCTCGGGCGGCACGCCGTACTCAAGCGAGAGCATGGTTATGTCGTCGGACTGCTCAGTGCCCGTGGCCCAATGGTGCAGCTCCTCCCTCATGGCCTTTACTATGGCGCGAGGATGCATGTCGGCATGGAGCGTAAGGTACGCCTCCAGCCGCTCGTCTCCAAACTGCTCCTCCGTGGCGCTAAAGGCCTCGTTGACGCCGTCGGTGTACAGGAACAGCTGGTCGCCCGGCACAAGGGTGATCTTCTCGGTACGGTACTTGGCGATGTCAAAGGTGCCTAGGAACAGGCCGCACTTCTTTGTGAGCCACGTCCAGGTGCCCTCGTGGCGCAGCAGCGGCGGGTTGTGGCCGGCGTTTACATATACCAGCTCGCCAGTTTGGTAGTCGAGGACGGCTGCCCACACCGTTACGAACATGTCGGCGTCGTTTCCCTGGCACAGGTGCCAGTTGGCCGTTTGGATGGCAACGTCGAGGTCCATGCCCACCTGCATGTTGTTTGCGATCTCGGTCTTTGCCGCCATCATAAACAGCGACGCCGGAATGCCCTTGCCCGAGACGTCGGCTATGAGGAAGCCAAGCCGATGCTCGTCAATAAGGAAGAAGTCATAAAAGTCGCCACCCACCTCTCGCGCGGCATTCATGGACGCATAGATGTCGAAGGCGTCCACCTCGGGGAAGGGCGGAAAGACCCGTGGCAGCGCGGACTCCTGGATCGCCTTGGCCGTGGCAAGGTCGCGATCGTTTCGCGCGGCCTCTGCGGCAATGGCGTCCTTGAGCGAGCCCACGGTTGCGTTGATGCCATCCGAGAGGTGCGAGAACTCCACCGTCTCGTGCGCGCCGACCCTCTGGTTGAGGTCTCCGTTGGTAATGAGCTCCAACGTCTCGTTAGTCTCGTCGATGCTCCTTACCACCACGTTCTTGAGCAAGAGTGACGCCTGTACATACACGACCGCAAAGAGCGCCAGGAACACGCCCGACACCAGCGCGACCAGTATGGGACGCCATTGGTACACCTCCGCCTGGGGCAACGCCGCCATAAGCTGGTAGGACCCCTGGCGGGATACGCGCACGTAGCCTAGCTCGGTGGCGCGAAGGTATCCCAGCTCGCCATCCTCCATGTACCATACCGTGGAGCGCGGGGCGTCATATATTGATGCGTCAAAGCCCGCTGCAAGGCCAGACCCCACCACGTCCTCAAAGCCTTTGCCCACCAGAGAGGCATCGCTTGACGACACGATGACGCCATTCTCGGCCACGACGGAGACACCCCGCTCGCCAAGCGGCAGCCCGGTTGCCACGCCGCTTATCGAGCTGGAATGAAGCTCCTCGATCCTTGTGTTGGACATGCCTGTCCTGCGCTGGATGCCCTCAAGAAAATTGTCGCGTTCGCTTAGCTGGCTGGCAAGGTAGTCCAGCTGAGACACCATTTGCCCTTCGGCCCCGTTTCTGCACACGATCGAGACGACCGTGTAGGTGCCGGCCGCACACACGAGGTACGCAACGCACACCACGGCAAAGAGCCAGCTCTGAAACCGCTGCTTTAGGGTGCGCTCGCCCTCAGTGTCGGTGACCCACTTCCACATTGCCGCCACGCCAACCACCATCATGGCCATGAG
Organism: Coriobacteriales bacterium; assembly: GCA_030529665.1. GTDB lineage: Bacteria > Actinomycetota > Coriobacteriia > Coriobacteriales > Atopobiaceae > RUG440. The sequence continues at coordinate 7,240 of JAUMWL010000032.1, read as the reverse complement.
GCCAAAGTTGGCCAGTATCTGCGACGCGAGCTCCTTGTTGCCGGTAAGGTCCGTCACGATCTTTTGGGGCACATCTGCCCCCACCAGCGTGTTGATGATGCTCGCCGACGTAGATAAGAGCATGGTAAAGATGGTGGACCCTATGACGCATGCTGCCAAGAGCGCTGCCAGCTCCTTCCACTTGGAGTCAAACGCGCGTCGGTTGGCCCACGCATACATGAGTCCCATAACGAGGCCGATGAGACCAAAGAGCACCACCGAGTTGGTGGGAACGGTAAAGTACTGCTCGTATACGTCGAGGGGCAGCAGCGTGGCGTGCAGCCACTCCGCCGCGCCGGCCAATATGCCCACGATGGCTGCGGTTATGGGTCCCAAGAGCACGGCGCAGGCCGTTATGGGGGCGAGCACCGCAATGAGATGGGCGTCGCCGACCACAAAGTAGTTGGTTTGCGTGGCAACCATGGCACCGGACAACAGCGCCAGCAGCGCGGCAACGGTTCGTCGCACCCTTACGTTGGAATCCACCATGAGTCCGCGCCACCACAAGAGAGACGACTTCGTTTTGTGCGTGCTTTCCATCGGCTTCCCTTTCGCCTTTGCTTTGATGGGCTAATTATACCTTGGGGTGGCAGAAGGGGGTTGGCCGAAAGGGGCTTGGCCCCAAACGGCCAAAAGCTCACCCCTAGAGCACGCGTATGTAGTTGTAGCCCTGCGCGATGGCGTCGATGATCTTGCCCGGGCGAACGTTGTCACCCACCTGCACGCAGTCGTAGCCCGCGTCTAGAACGGCCTCGTAGAGGTCGTGGTTGGCACGGTATCCCGCGGCAAAGACCGCGGTGTCGCACGGCACCGTAACCGGCTCGCCGTTTACGAGCGCGACCACGCCGTCGGCCTTGATCTCCGTAAGCCTCGCCCCGCACATCACCTTTGCACCGGAGTGCTCCACCAAGTAGCGCAGGTTCTGCTCGTTTGCCACAAAGGAGCCGCCACGACTCATGAGCTTGTCCATCATCTCCACGATGGTGACGTCCTTGCCCTGGTGGCAGAGCTCTACGGCCAGCTCGCAGCCCACGTCGCCTCCGCCAATAACCACCGCTTGATCGCCGGTTGCCTGGTCGCCCAGCAGCACGGGTATGGCCAGTCGCACGTTGGATCCATCGAATCCGGGAACCGGAATGACGATGGGGTCGGCACCAGTGGCAACCACCACAAAGTCGGGCGCAAACGCCTGCACGTCCTCGATGGTGGCCTCCTTGTTCATCTCTACCGCCACGTCAAACTTCTTTAGTTGACGCTCGAGGTAGTCCACCTGACTCTGTACGTCGCGCTTGAAGTCCATGGCGCCGGCTGCTGCCATGGCACCGCCAAGGCGGTTGGTCTTCTCCCATAGGGTCGTTTGGAACCCACGCTCTGCTGCGGTTGCGGCGGCCTTCATGCCACCGGGACCTCCGCCAATCACCAGCACCTTCTTTGGTTCGGTGGCGGGCGTGAGCACGTACTCGCCCTCGTGCATGGAGGTGGGGTTAACGGCGCAGGGGCGCGGCCAGCCCTTCATGGAGTTAAAGTGGCACTCGCCGCAACCAATGCACTGGCAGACCTCGTCCTCCTTGCCCGCGCGCACCTTGTTGGCCCAGTGCGGGTCGGCAATGAGCCCGTGCCCAATGGCAACGAGGTCCACCAGCCCCTCTTGCAGCGCCTCCTCGGCCACGTCCACGTGGTTGAGCTTGCCGTGCGCCATAAGCGGAATGTTGCCCGTCACCTCGCGAATCGTGCGCGCCGCCTTGAGGTCAAAGCCCTCGGGCTGATACACGCTGCTCACCATGCGCCACCTGCAAGAGTACGCGCCGCGCCCAAAGTGAATGAGGTCCACCAGCCCGGAATCGGCCAGCGTCTTGGCAATGTGCAGGCCCTCCTCCAGCGGGCGCTCCTCGTCGTCCACGGAATCGAGCGTCATCTTTACGGCAATGGGATAGTCGGGGCCACAGGCGTTGCGCACCTCCTGGATAATCTCCATCATAAACCGCATGCGATTCTGAAGGCTGCCGCCGTATTCGTCGGTGCGGTGATTCCACTTGGCGGAGTTAAACTGGTCAATGAGGTAGCCGCCGTATGCGTGAATCTCTATTATATCCACGCCCGCGTTCTGAGCGAGCTTGGCAGAGCGACCCATGGCGGCAACCAAGCGCTTTACGCCGTCGGTGGGCAGCTCGCGACAAATGAGCTCGGGGTTGTAGTAGTTGGGACAAGGGCTGGCCGAGAAGGGCGGCGTGGTGGGGTCGATCCAGTTCATGCGACCAATGCCCGGAGAGAGCTGGACACCAAACTTGGCACCGTAGTCGTGAACGCGCTCCACCACGCGACGCAGGCGGTATACGTCCTTAACCGTAATGAGCTTTTGGCACGGCGCTGGCTCAAACTCCTCGGAGGCAACAACGGCGCCCGTAAGCACAAGACCCACGCCACCCTTGGCACGCTCGCCGTAGTATGCAACGTCGCGGTCGTTGAACCCATAGGTGTGGTCGGTCGTGGTGCCCATGGGTGCGAGCACCACGCGGTTCTTGAGCGTGAGCGTTCCAATGGTCAGGCGTTCAAAGAGCTTCATGGCAAGGGTTCCTCTCTTGTTTGCGAACTGTGTTGCATAACGCAATAGTAACGCATGAGCGGAAACGGGCCTTACCGTTGGCGGGCAAAGGGGGAACAGCTCGCGGGTCGGCCAGCAGGCGCATGCCTTGGCCGGGAGGAGCGCCGGCCGGCGTTAGTCCCGCGACGCAGGGCCTGCCTTGGGAGGGCGAGCCCCGCGCGTCCCGGGTCCCCTGCACATAACCCTGCACGGGACGCCACGGCCCCGTCCGCGACGCCCTGCATGGAATGGGGAGGCGGGGCTCCCGCGACGCCGCGTGCGGGAGCCCTGCCTCTGCCAAAAAGGGCCAAGCCCCTCGTGGCAGTGCTACTTGACCACGACGGTGCAGGTGACGGTCTTGGTCGCCTTCTTGTAGTTGGCGTCGCCCTTGGCGGTGACCTTTATCCTTATCTTGTAGGTGCCTTTCTTCGTGCCCTTGGCGACCGTCACCTTGCCGGTCCTCTTGTTTACTGAGAGGAGCTTCGAGGAGCCCTTCGCCACGCGGGCGTAGGTGACCTCGCCCTTGGCCTTCTTGGTGAACTTGATCGGCCTTGCCACGACCTGGGCGCTCCCCTTGGCCTTGGAGGCCTTGGCCGCGCGCTTGACGGCCCTGACCCTCATGGGGTTTGCTGCCTTCACGATCTTGAAGGTCTTCTTTACCGAGCCCTTGTAGTTGCCGACGCCCGTGACGGTGACGGTGGCGGTTCCGGCCTTTACGTTGTCCTCGTACGAGAGCTTGTAGTCGGTGCCCTTCTTGAGCGTGCGGCCGCCCACCCTCACCGTGGGGGCCTGCGTCCGGGGCTTGCCGGTGTAGGTCTTGTTCGAGACGCCCGAGACCGCGGCACCGGAAAGGCTCGCCGCAACGATCCTGAACGTCACCTGCGTCGTGCCCTCGTAGTTGCCGACGCCCGTGACGGTAACGGTGGCCGTGCCCACCTTGACGTTGTCCTCGTACGAGAGCGTGTAGTCGGCGCCCTCTCTGAGGGTGCGGCCGGCCACCTCTACCGTGGGGCTCTGCGTCTGCGCCTTGCCGGTGTAGGCCTTGTCCACGACGCCGGTCACCGTTGCGCCGGACAGGCTCGCCGGGAGGATCTGAAACGTGGCCGTGGCGCTGCCGACGTAGCCGCCCCTGCCCGTCACCGTGACGGTCGCGGTTCCGGCGTCCACGTTGTTCTCGTACGCGACGTCGTAACCCGACTCCGGCACAACGTCGTCCCCAGCCCTCACCGTAGCGGACGGCTCCTTCGCCTTGCCGTCGTAGGCGTAGGAAGAGGCGACCAGGGCGACGGAGGTGATCGGGGCACGCTCCACCCCGTCGCTGCTCACCGTGCCGGCCGCCAGTAGATGGGCAGATGTCAGGTCGAGGTTCAGGGCTGGGCGGACGGCATCGCTGCCATTGTTCACGTTGCCACCGTGACGGAGCACATAGCCGTCGGAGTACACGTAGGCCGCGCAGTAGGCGTAGAGGCCGGGCGAACGAAGCCACCAGCAGCAGTTGCCCACGGAGGTTGGCCTCCACGCGCCCATCGCGCGCGCGTAGCCGGAGGGCTTGCAGCGGCGCGCCTCGTCGTCGGTGTCGCAGCTGCTCACGAAGCCGTGGGACGTGTCGTAGACCTCCGCCTCGGAGAGGAGGAAGACCCTGTCTGTGGTGTCGTTGCCGCCGTCGGTGTTATATTGCGTGTTTGCCTTGTTGGCCACGTCGGTGGTGAGGATGGCCCCGCGCTCGGCGGGGGAGAAGGCCACGTCGAGAAAGCCCCTGCCGGAGAAGTCGGTTCCGGACTGGTTGGCAGACGCTCCGTAGCCGTTGAGCCAGTAGCGGATGCCCGAGGTCTCCCAGGTGACGCCCGCGTCGTTTGCGTTGTAGCGCTGGCAGTCGAGCGCCACGTCCGCCACCGCGAGCGCCGTGGCGCCGTACACCTCGAGCACGCGCCACTTGACGGGCTCGTAGCGGAAGTAGCGGTACGCGGCGGAGCCGTACCCGTCGTCCGACCACCAGCCGCTGTACGTGGCGTCGGACTTGGAGATGCGCCGGTACCTCTCGCCGCCCACCGTGGCGTCGTCGCTCTCGTCCCAGTCCGCCGACCGCAGCACCCCGTACAGGGGGTCGGCCGACGTCACCTCCGTCTGCGGGTAGGAGCCGAGCCACACGCAGTCCCACGTGGCGACCTGCTTTGACTGCATGCTTTCGTCGGGCACGGCGCGCGGG